>JANMTB010000081.1:0-29891 GCA_031390045.1 Polaromonas sp. | reverse complement strand
CCGGCACGATCGGCTCTATCACTTGGCTGGCGTTGAATGAGGCGAAAGCCAAGAACATCAAGCACGGTTTGGTCGTTGTTTGCGTGGGCGATGCGGGCAAGTTCAGCTACAAAACCAGCCGCCAAGGTGAGGCATTGATTGACCAAGCCGCGAAGCATGTGCTCACTTCCGAAAAAGAAACCTTCAACCTGATTGAGTTTTTCCCCTACGGGTATGACGAGCGGCAATACTGCTCGCCCGGTTTCAACTTAGCTGTGGGCAGCCTGTCGCGCTCCACCCACGGCAAGTTTCCGCAGTACCATAGCTCGGCGGATGACTTGTCGTTTGTCAGCGGTAAGCAGATTGCCGAGTCGTTAGAGGTGTACATGAAGGTGCTGGACGTTTTGGAGAATGACCAAGTTCTGGTCAACCAAAATCCAAAATGCGAGCCCCGACTGGGCAAACGCGGCTTGTATGGCAGCGTGGGCGCGACGATTCACCGTCCAACCTTTGAAATGGCGCTGCTGTGGACGCTGAATTTGACGGATGGTAAACACAGCCTGCTAGACATTGCCCAGCGATCAAAAATGCCGTTTGAGACGATCAAACAGGCTGCAAAAGCCCTGCAAGCCTGTGATTTGTTGAAAAACGCATAAGATTTCTCAAAATATGTTCTGCAGAGGATAAATTTGCCTCTAGCCGACGTATTTATTGCCTAACTAGCTATTATTTTTATAGCAATATTTCACTTTTAAAGCTACAGAAATGCAATAAAAAAGCCCTGCAAGATAACTTGCAGGGCTTTTAGATAGCGACCGCTAAGGCTTAGATTTTGCCGTTAGGGGTAAATGTGCCGCTCAACACGCCACGCACATAAGTGTCTGGCGCAGGGTGGAAATGGCTTCCAGAGATGGCATTATTTCCATCAACAAAAACCTCCATTTGACCTACAGAGCCTTGGCCAGACCACGTTAAATTAGACGCGCCGCTCTTATTGATAGTACCTGATATGTCATATTGGTATGAGTAAAAAATCAAATCTATTCCCTTGATGACGTTGCAATTCGCATCAGTTTCAAATGCAAAGCTACCAGCCATCCAAATACCACCGTCTGGGTCGCCGCCGCCAGCATTTCCATTGTCGATGGCGTCATTGCCAGTCACAGCAATACCGCGGTCGCCCAGCGAGCGATTGCGTGCTTGGATACGCTCGGCTTGGTCTGGCGGGCCGTAACTGCCGACATAAGAGCCTGTGCATGACTTCGCGCCGCCTGTTGCAGAAGTAGCAGTATTGGTTGAACCATTTTTAGGACCTTGCAAGCTGAAAACACCGTGCTTTGAAGGGTCATTTGGGTGTGCAGCTTCAATGTATTTGCCAGACAGTTGGCCATTTGAGTCGATTTGACCTGTGAAAATCATGACCAATGCGCCTTCTAAAAACGCGTTCGCATTGACTGCGCCAGTGCTGCTGACAGTGCCATCAAATGTAGATTCGTATATCGTAGGTACACCAAAGTCATCTGTACGGTTGTTGATGGTGAAAGTGCCTTTGATGGACTTATCAGCGGCGACGACCATGGTGGTCGGACCAGAATTGACACCATCAGAGCGACCCGAGTAGCTACCAGCATAGCTAGCTGACGTCGTCGTTATCGTATCGCCACCCGCGGCGGTCGTTGATGTGGTGCTGCCGTTGCAAGCAACCAGTGTCAGCGATGTGGCCAAGGCCAGAATTTGAATAAATCTTTTCAACACGCGGAGCTCCAGAAAAGTAAAATTAAAAATAAAAGTCGGTTGATTTTAATCAATACTCATCCGTATTGACCCTTTACTCAAGTGAATAGATGTAAAGATCGGATATTTGTCGTGTTTTGGCAATGAAACAATCGATTTTTAGCTGATTTTCAAATGCGGCACGGCCATCACATATTGCCAAGTAACTTTATGCTTAGCAGCCAGTTGCGCTTTGATCTCTGCTTCAAGGTTCCACGGCAAAATCAGCATGTAGTCTGGTGCGGTGGCGCCTAAGACGTCAGCCCCCACCATAGGAATGCGGGAACCGGGCATGAATTTGTTTTGCTTAGCGGGGTTCAGGTCAATAACGAACTTGACCAAATCGTCGCGCACGCCCGCGTAGTTAAGCAAGGTGTTGCCTTTAGCAGCAGCGCCGTAGGCGGCGACGGTTTTGCCTTCTTCCTGGGCTTTCAGTAAAAACTTGAGCAGGTCACGCTTGATTTTGACGGCATCGGCTTGAGTTTTGCCGTAATACGCAGCGGTTTTCATGCCCAAGGCTTCTTCGTGCGCCAGCATAGTAGCCACGCGGGGGCTCAATGCGTGTTTGCCGGTGCTAGATTTTTGGGCAAAAACACGCAAACTACCGCCATGGGTGGGGATTTCTTCCACGTCAAACACGCTCAATCCATTGGCTTTGAAAATGGTGTTGACTGATGTGAGCGAAAGGTAGGAAAAATGCTCATGGTAAATCGTGTCAAACTGGGCTTTGTCGACCAAATTCAGCAGATGCGGAAATTCAAAGGTGGAAACGCCTTGGTCTTTGAGCAGCAGGGTAAAACCACTGACAAAGTCGTTGATGTCCGGCACATGTGCGAGCACATTATTGGCAGCGGTTAAGTCGGCTTGGCGACCTTCAGATAGCAAGCGGTTAGCCAATTTTGTACCGAAAAATTCTTCAATCGACTCAATACCAATCTCACGCGCGGCTTTGGCGGTGCTGGCAGTGGGCTCCACGCCATAGCAGGGAATACCTGCCAATTTGAAGTTTTTCAGCAAATAACCATCGTTAGAGGCAACTTCGACCACGCAGCTGTTAGCGTTCAAACCAAAACGCGCCGTCATCTCTTCGCTGTACTGCTTGACGTGCGCCAGCATGGTGCTGGAAAACGAGCTGAAATAGGCGTATTCCGCTGAAAACATGTCGTCAAAACCGGCAAAGTCTTCGGTCTGTACCAACCAGCAGCTCTCGCACACCAACACGCGCAGTGGGTAATAGCTTTCGGGCGCTTGCAGTTGCGCTGCTGTCAAATATGCGTTTGATGGCGGTGAGCTGCCCAAATCAACAAAAGGCAGGGTGACATGGGCGTCGCAATGGCGGCATTTCATCTTCAAAGTCCTTCAAAATTATCAAGCATGGGGCGATGTTTATCACCTTCAGACATTTCCGTCACAGCCAGCGGCCAGGAAATAGCAAGTCTAGGGTCTAGCGGGTTGATGCCGCTGGAAGACGCTGGATCAAATTTTTGTGTATGCAAATACAGCATTTCGCAATAAGCACTCAATGTTTGGAATCCATGGGCGAAGCCTTCGGGTATCAGCAAGCTGCGTTGGTTGTCGGCAGACAGAATTTCACCATGCCATTGCAAAAAGGTAGGTGACCCAGTACGCAAATCAACCGCCACATCAAACACTTCACCTCTGAGGCAACTGACAAATTTAGTTTCCGCAAAAGGCGCGGTTTGAAAATGCATGCCGCGCACGCTGCCTTTTTGAGAGGTGAAGGAGCGATTGATTTGGGAGATCGTTTTGACCATGCCGAAATCAGCAAAGGTGTCAGCGCAGTAAGTACGTTCAAACCAGCCGCGTGAGTCGACAATTGGCTGGCGGGTGATGACTTGCAAACCAGCGAGTTTGCTGACTTGCGCCACAAAACGCTCAGTCATTGTTAGTGGCTTGCTTGATGAAGTGGGCAATATCGCGTGCGCAAAGCTCAGCAGCAGATTGCCCCGCTTGCAAATCATGGTACCAGCGCATCGTCATACCAATCGCATCTTTCAAAGCAAAAACGGATTGCACGCCCAGTTGCGATTTCGCCAAGGAGGTATCCAGCATCAACAGCCCCGCTTCATGCGGCCCCTCTTTGCCATCACCCCATTGCACCTGACCCTGCCCAAAGGCGGCTTGCGCTATGCTAACGACCTCGCGCACAGTTGCAGCTTCATGCGTTTGTGGTCCGAAATTCCATGCTTTAGCAGCAGATTGCTCGCTCCAAGTACGTTCGGCCAAAACCAAATAAGCACACAACGGTTCAATCACATGTTGCCAAGGGCGAATAGCTTGCGGGCGACGCACTTGCAAGGATTCGTTGGCAGACCATGCGCGCACAGCATCGGGAATGATGCGGTCGGCGCTCCAGTCACCCCCACCGATCACGTTGCCTGCACGCGCTGTAGCGACAGTCACGCCCTTGGCTGCAAAATACGAGGCGCGGTAGCTGGCAACCACAATTTCAGTGCCTGCTTTGCTGGCGCTATAGGGGTCATGACCGCCCAAGCGGTCGGTTTCTCTGTACGGCCAGATCCATTCCTGGTTGGCATAGACCTTGTCGGTCGTGACAACCACAATGCTGCGCACGCTGTCGCATTGCCGCAATGCATCCAGCACATTGGCTGTGCCCATGACGTTGACGGAAAACGTACGCAAGGGGTCGCTATAAGACTCACGCACCAAGGCTTGTGCGGCTAAATGCAGCACAATTTCGGGCTGTGCTTGTTGCACTATGGCGGCAATTTTTGACGCATCGCAAATGTCAAGCTCGTGGTGCGCAAGGTGAGCACTCACTTTCGCCAAAGTAAAGACATTGGGTTCGGTATTGGGTTTTAAAGCGACAGCCGTCACTTTCGCACCCATAGAAACCAGCCATTGCGCAAGCCAAGCGCCTTTGAAACCGGTGTGTCCCGTCAACAACACGCGCTTGCCAGACCAAAAATCAGCGCTCGGAAGCGCTGTTGCGTGTGCTGGGTTCATTGCTGGGCTTTTCAAAGCGCTGTGCCTTTTACGTAAAATGTCGAGAAAACTATTTTAATACAGCTATTTAGCATCACATCATGCAAGCCAAACACCCACGCGCTCACCTCATCTTCACAAGGGTGACGGCTTTGCAGTCTTGGCAGCTCTCTGGTTTTACGTCTTACTTGTTAGCCGTAACGATTGCCTGTGCCTTTGTGGCCTACCAGTTCCCCTTGTCGTTTCTCATGGGGAACAGTATCGTATTTGACGATGGCGACATTGCTCAGCACGTTTCTGGCTGGTGGTACTACGCGAAAGACAGTTGGCATTTTCCGCTGTTGCATACCACGCGTTTAGACCATCCTGCAGGTGTCAGCATTGCCTACACAGACAGTATTCCGTTGTTAGCGCTGCCTTTTAAGGTGTTAATCACGCTGTTTCCAGGTTGGCTTCCTGAGCATTTTCACTATATTGGCTGGTGGATGGGCTTAGTATTTGTCAGCCAAGCGGTTGCCGCCACGTTTTTAGTGCGGGCTTTAGGAGCGAAAAGTCTGCTTGCTGTGATCATTTCAGTTGGTTTTGCGCTGACTTGGCCTGTCATACATGCCCGCTACCACCACCCTGCTTTGATGATGCAAAGCATCATCATCTACGCCGTCGCTTTGTATTTTTTAGGCCAACAAAAAACCTGGTCAAGCAGTGCGGTGAGTTTTGCATTTGTTGGTTTAAATTTAGTAGCGTTGACCGTGCACCCTTACTTTTTACCATTTACTGCAGGTTTTTTTACTGCATTCTTGGTTGACCAAGCGATCAAGGGCGAGTCTTGGCTCAAACAATTGAAACGTCTGCTGGTTTTAGGTGTTTTATTGACTTGTGCGATCTTGTTGCTGGGATATACAGGTAGAAAATCGTTTGCCAACTACGGCTACGCAACTAATTTTTATCTAGACTTGATGGCGCCGTTTTGTGGTGGTGGGAAATTAATTGCTTGTGGTTCAGGGCCTGAATACGTCTTTCCGTATCACGAGGGATTTAATTATTTAGGCGCTGGTTTGTTATTTCTGATTCCATTTGCGGCTGTTTTGAATTGGCGTACAGTCGTGTCATTTCCTAAAACGTACCCTGCGTTTACGTTGCTTTTGTTTGGTTTTTTGCTGTACACCCTAACAAACCAAGTGCATTTAAACGATGCGGTTTTGTTTTCATATGATCTCCCAGCTTGGACGGAAAATTTGACCGGCACCTTTCGTGCAGCTGGGCGGTTTTTTTGGCCTATCAGCACCTTTGTCTTGTTTATGACGCTGGCCAGTCTACTAAACAGAAAGCAATGGCTAGTCACTTTGCTGTTGACTACGGCTTTGGTTATACAAGTTAAAGACGTCAAACCTTGGTTAAGTCGCATCCATGACGAGGCGCGTAAACCAAGCCAATTAAATTTCTCAGACTGGGCGCCTGTGATGGCGAAAACAGACAAAATCATCAGCTACCCCATTCACGAATGCCCCCCGCTTCATTATTTACACAATATTTGGGTGATGCAATTGGCTGGCTACTATGGGAAATTGATCAACTCTGGCTATACAGCGCGGGGCAGTAAAAGTTGCGATGATGACAATTTGACTATCCAGCAGCCCTTCCAAGATCGACATCTGTACATCATGTCGAATGGACCCTATGCCAATACCCCATTCACCCCTGAATTCTCTTTTCCTAAGCCATTCCAGCTAGCAATGAGCAAAGGAGAATGCGTTCGGCGTTTGGAGGAGATGGTCTGCCTGCCGGGCAGCACACCGGATTTTTGGCAAAAAATACCGCTCGCCACGAGTCCCATCACCTTTATTCCTGAAGGCAGACAATGGGGCGCTGCTGAATTGAATACTCATATAGGTCAAGTGGTCAACTTGGGGAGTGAGCGACGCTTAATACCTCAAGACATGGTTAAGGCTGGTTGGTTAAGCTTTGGTCTTGGCATTTCTCTGCCCGTGGGTAAATATCGTTTTGAAATCGAGTATGCGAGCAAATCAACACCCAAATTTCACGTTGGCAACTGGGATGTTGTTTTAGATAACGAAAAAAAATTAGGCAACGGAAAACTAATGGGTTCACAAGGTAAAACTATGCGCATAGAGGGTGTTTTCACGATACTGCCGCAGGACGTGGGAAAGTCTTTTGAACTAAGAACATTCTTTTTAGCCCAAGGCGATCTGCAAATCATCAGTAGCTCGGTACAAAAAAAGCCGTAATTCCGATGACCATACCTCTCTCAACTTTTCTTACCAACACTTTGTTGCGAGATATGCCGAGGTTTGGTAGCTACGTTTTAGCGATTGTCATCGGCTGTAGTTTTGTCATCTATCTGTTCCCTTGGGCTTTTTTAACGGGAAATAGTGTCGTTTTTGATAACGGTGACATTGCGCAGCACGTTTCAGGGTGGTGGTATTACGCTAAAGACAGCTGGCATTTCCCACTCTTGCATACTGGACGCTTGAACCACCCAGAGGGCGTCACCATTGCCTTAACGGACAGCATTCCCTTGATGGCGCTGTTGTTCAAATCGCTGTTGACGCTTTTCCCCACCTTTTTTCCTGAAAACTTTCATTATTTTGGCTGGTGGATGGGCTTGGTGTTTGTAGCGCAAGCAGTTTCGGCCGTGATGCTGATGCGAGCACTTGGCGCAAAAAGCCTCTTTGCTCTTATCATTTCAATCGGGTTTGCGCTCACATGGCCAGTGCTCCATGCGCGCTATCACCACTCGGCTTTGATGATGCAAAGCATCATCATTTTTGCGTTGGCATTCTATTTTTCGGGTAGCAACAAAACGTGGTCAAGCAACAAAACTAGCTTCTCTTTTATTGCGCTGAGCTTGGTCGGTTTGACCGTACACCCCTACTTTTTACCCTTCGTTGCTGGTTTATTTGTTGCCTTTATGGTTGACCAAATCGTGAAAGGTGAGCCTTGGCTTTTACAACTCAAACGCCTGTTGGTTTTTGGTTTCGCTCTTGGCTTAACGATGTGGGCACTCGGATACTTAGACCGCAAAGCGCCGCTTGCTGGTTTTGGTGATTTCTTTTTCTTGGACTTAAAACACCCCTTTTGCGGTGGTGGAAAGCTGATTAAATGTGGCATAGGACCCGTCTATGCATTCCCCTACCACGAAGGGTTTAATTATTTAGGTGCAGGTTTGCTTCTCTTGATTCCGTTTGCCTTGTTGTTCAATCTCAAAACGTTGCTCTCATTACCCAAAAAATACCCTGCATTGCTTATTTTGGTTTTGGGATTTTTCTTATACGCTTTGTCTAACCGTGTGCGATATGCGGGCGTTGAAATTTTTTCTTACCCATTGCCAACTTGGCTGCAGTTTCTAACCGGTACTTTTCGAGCTTCAGGGCGGTTTTTCTGGTTGGTCAGTTTGCTGGTTCTATTTGTCACACTCGCCAGCTTGTTGAAAAGACGAGCCTTGCTACCCACACTGTTTGTCGCTTTCTTATTGACGACCGCGCTCGTGCTTCAAGTCAAAGATGTTAGGCCTTGGCTAGCTCGCATTAAAACTGAAGCTAAGAAACCCAGCAAAGTGAATTATGGTGATTGGGCACCCGTGATGGCGCAGATTGACAAGCTGGTGATGTACCCTACTTACCAATGTGCTCACCCCCATTACCAGCACTACATTTGGGTGATGCAAATGGCCGGGTATTTTGGCAAACAACTCAACTCTGGCTACGTAGCCCGCAGCAACTTGAATTGTGCAGCCGATAAATTAGCTATCAACCAGCCTTTTTTGCCCAGACATTTATATGTGTTATCAAGCACTGTCTATGCCTATGCGCCTTTTTTACCCGGATTTGAGTTGCCCAAACCATTTCATGAAGCCATGCAACGCGGTGAATGCGTCAGACGTATTGACGACATGATTTGTTTGCCGGGTAGTACGGCAGAATTTTGGAACAATCAGCCGCCTGTTGCCAGTCCTACTGCGATTATCGATAATGGGCGCCAATGGGGGGTAACCGAATACAGTACCGTGATTGGCAAACCTATTGGCAAAGGTTTGGATCAGCGTTTGGTACCTCGATCGGCAACGGAAGCTGGATGGTTAAGTTTTGGACCTTTTCTATCTCTACCAACGGGCAAGTACCGTTATTCAATCAATTATTCAAGCAATGAATTGCCAACTATTCAAACGGGTAAGTGGGAAATTGTTTTAGAAAACGAGAAAATATTGACCTCTGGACAGCTAATTGGCACGCAAGGACAGACCCAACGTATTGAGGGGATTTTTAATATTGGAACCAATGACGCAGGAAAACCGTTTGAAATGCGAACTTATTTCTTGGCCAAAGGTGATTTGCAAATCGTCAACAGTTCGCTCCAAAAAGTGCCTTGAAATGCATTGAAGCGTCCTAACTGACCTGAAAATCGTTTGTCTTCACACATAATACAGGCATGACCGAACACAAGTCCTCTGGCAAACGCACCGTTTCAACCATCTCATGTGTCATGCCCGCCTACAACGAAGCGGGTAATTTAGACCAAGTGGTCCCGCACGTGTTGACAGCATTGTCCGCATTGTCACCTGCTGTTGAATTGGTCGTCGTCAACGATGGTAGCCGCGACGCTACTGCACAGGTACTCAGCGACCTGTGTGAAAAGCATCCACAATTGGTTGCGGTCAACCTGTCACGCAACTTTGGCAAAGAGCCTGCCATCACCGCAGGCTTAGAAATATCGCGCGGCGATGTGGTTTTCATCATGGACGCAGATGGCCAGCACCCGACAAATTTATTATCTAATATGCTACAAAAATGGGAGCATGGAAGCGACGTTGTTTACGCAGTACGTAAAAGTCGAAATGACCAATCTTGGCTACACGTCACGTTCACCAAGCTGTTTTATAAGCTCATCAACTGGCGCAGCCGCGTGACCATTCCCGCGAATGCAGGAGATTTCAGATTGATGGACAGGCAAGTGGTTGACGCCTTGGTCAGCATGCCTGAACGCAACCGTTTCATGAAGGGTTTGTACGCTTGGGTTGGCTTCAATTGCACGGCGATTGACTACGAACCGCTGCCGCGTGCCGATGGCCAAAGCCATTTTGGCTTTCGCGGTGCATTATCGCTAGCAGTGACGGGTTTACTCGCGTTTTCAGTTGCACCGTTGCGTATCGTTAGCTATTTTGGCTTGTTTTTAGCTTTGGCTGCGATGGGCTACGGCGCTTATGTCGCCTTTGATTATTTCTGGAACGGCGCTGCTACACCTGGTTTTGCAACCATCGTGGTCGGCATGATGCTGCTCAGCGGCATTCAACTGATGTCCATCGGCATCTTGGCCGAATACATTGGTCGCATTTACGAAGAAGTGAAGCAGCGGCCCACATATTTGGTGCGCTCCAAAATCGGCTACGGTTTAAGCAACCCCGATCGCGTGATTTGATGACAGCTGGCTTTTGGTTTTTCGGCGTCGCTGCGGCGGCTGGCTTGACGCATTTAGCAGTTTTTTTCTTGATTGAGTGGTTTTTACCCGCCGTTTTACCCGAATTGGCCAATTTTTTAGCTTTTTGCGTGGCTTTTTCTATCAGCTTTATAGGGCATCGCAACCTCAGCTTCAGCGACACGACCAGCTCAGTGCAACAAAGTTTACGCCGATTTATCGTCGTCTCCGTGCTGGGTTTTATTTGCAACGAAGTGGTTTTTAGCCTCTGTCTTCGTCTGCTGAATTGGCCCTCTTGGTTGGCCTTACTCGCAGGTTTCGCCGTTGCTGGCGGACAAACTTATTTACTCAGTCGCTTTTGGGCTTTTCACCGAAAGTAGTGGTTTTAAGCTAACTTTCGCTGTGTCCAGAGCTTGTAAAAACGCATCGCTCGCCAAGTAATTGAACTCCCGCTGCCGCGCCTGCGCAATGCCATCGTTTGGATCTAGGATCTCTAAACCACCTTGCGCAGGATGGCACATGATGATGGTGTGCTCTCGCGCAGCGCTTAACCATTGCGACATCAGTTTGCCAAAATCAGCTTCAGAACCTTCAAAATTATAAATTCCAAATAAGCCTCTAGCCGGCGTAATGTTTGCTTTTATAGCTATATTTTTTATAGCATTTGAATTTAAAGCAGCTATCACATTGGCCTTCACGTTCAACCAACCAGAACTGCCTTTTGAGATACGCAAGTAAGGTTTTTCAGCATTTGACACGGCGTAATAGCGCTTTGCCATGATGTCCACCAAGGCATCGCGAATCCCTTTGAACTGATGCACATGTTGATGTCCGTCAATATGACTAGGCGGCGCTTTCCAGATTTGCTCAAATGCATCGAGTTGGCGCTCAATCGTTGTATGAGCCGACGTTTTATCAAACCCACCCAAAACTGCTCGTAGCATAGTCTTGGGTAAACTTTTACCATGCCCCGCCGCAACGGCAAAAGGGCTGGTCCAATCTAAATGCAAACCCACATCAATCTGATCTCGAAGCTCCGCCAAAGCCGGCGCATCTTTCGCCCAGCGCGGTGATAAAGTCATAGCGCTCGTCGCCGTCAGCCGCCCTTTTTGAGCCAAAGTGACGATGCCACGCGACACAGCGGCATTGAAAGCGAAATCATCAGCGTTAAGAATCAGGTGTTTCATCGTTCTAAATTAGCAGCTATTGACTTGTGACTTCGCTTGCAAAGCCGCCAGAAATTTGCCATGAATCCCACCAAAACCACCGTTGCTCATGCACACAATATTGTCGCCAGGCTCTACGGATTGCATCACTTGTTGAACCAATTCATCAATAGAATCAGCCACTTGCGCACGCTTCCCCATTGTAGCCAGGGGTTCGCGCGGATCCCAGCCTAGGCCGCTGCTATGGCAAAACACCAAGTCGGCATCCTTCAGGCTGTCAGCCAATTGCGCTTTCATGGTGCCAAGTTTCATGGTGTTGCTACGAGGCTCTAGCACTGCCAAGATACGTTTTTTTGTTGGTGAACCTACAAATCCTCTCTTAAGTCCGTCCAATGTTGTGGCAATGGCACTGGGATGATGCGCAAAATCATCGTACAACGTTACTTCGCCACCTTGAAAGGCGACTGTACCGAGCACTTCCATGCGGCGCTTGACGTTTTCAAAACTTGCCATGGCTTTGGCTGCCACGCTGGGCGACACACCTACGTGTTGCGCCGCCGCAACTGCGGCAAGTGCGTTATTTTGATTATGAATGCCTTGTAGCCTATATGATATATATCCTTGTTGCTCTTTATTTAATAGCAAATCAAAATCAGCAGCAGAGCCCTGAGCTTGCCAATTGGTAGCCTCATTACCGCCGAAGCTGACTTTTTCGCTCCAGCAGCCCATCTCTAGTACCCGCTGCAAGCTGGCCTCAGTGCCGTTGTAAACAACACGTCCCACAGCAGGAACGGTACGCACCAAGTGATGAAACTGGCGCTCAATATCCGCCAAACTATCAAAAATATCAGCGTGGTCAAACTCTAAATTGTTCAAAATCGCGGTTTTTGGGTGGTAATGGACGAATTTGCTGCGTTTGTCGAAAAACGCGGTGTCGTACTCGTCCGCTTCAATAACAAAATACTTTTCACCTAATCGTGCTGAAACGCCAAAGTTCAAGGGTACGCCGCCTACCAAAAAACCCGGCTTCAAACCTGCGCACTCTAATATCCACGCCAACATGGAGGTCGTCGTCGTCTTACCGTGCGTGCCCGCGACCGCCAACACGTGGCGACCTTGTAAGACGTTTTCTGCCAACCACTGTGGGCCGCTGATATAGGGTAAGCCTGCGTTCAAAATCGCTTCCATCAGTGGAAATTTTGGTACTCCATCCTCTTTGTGCAAGCGGCTAACGACGTTGCCAACGACGAAGACATCGGGCTTCAAAGCAAGTTGTTCTGCGCCAAATCCTTCTATCAAATCAATGCCCAAAGCACGCAATTGGTCACTCATTGGCGGGTAAACGCCTGCGTCGCAACCGGTGACTTTGTGTCCTGCTTCGCGCGCCAGTGCTGCCACGCCACCCATGAAGGTGCCACAAATGCCTAAAATATGAATATGCATGACGCTATTATCGCCGCCAATATCGCATCTTCCGCTGCACGTCTGGTCGTTGAAGATGGCCTGGACTTTGGGGCAGCCAAGCGTCGTGCGGTGCAACTGCTTGGGTTGCCGTCACGCACTTCATTACCCAACCATGACGAGGTAGAAGCCGAAGTTCGGGATTACATCGCCTTGTTTTGCACGGACACACAGCCAGCAGAACTTGAAGCATTGCGCCAGCTAGCCATGGTTTGGATGCAGCGCATGTTCGATTTCAGGCCGTATTTGGGTGGTTCGGTCTGGCATGGCACCGCAACTAAACTGTCCGACATCTATATTGCGCTGTTTTGCGATGATTCAAAATCAGCCGAAATTGCCTTGATTGATCATCACGCAGATTACATTGCCCGATCCATCAAAGGGATTGATGGCTCTACAGTAGAAGCCCTCAGTATTCATGCACCGTGCACAGCCTTAAACACAGAGATCGGCGTGCATTTGATGGTTTATGACTATGACGACTTGCGCGGCGCGCTCAAACCCGACAGCCAAGGTCGTGTACCGCGTGGGGATATGGCAGCTGTGGCTAAACTACTTGGTTGAGACTCTTTATGACATCTTTATTTATGACATCTTTATGACCGACCCAAACTCCAACTCACCCCAGCCAACACCCAAACGCAGGCACTTGTTGACTGCTGGTGTGGGTCTTGCCGCCGCTTTAGTTGGTGCGAGTGGCGCTGTGTGGCAAGCTAACAAAGGCCCCGCAAAGCAAGTTGAACCCGTCTCAGGTGGCATAGAAGACATCTGGAAAATGCAGTTTGACACACCCGAAGGTGGTAAATTGGCTATGCAAACGCTGCGCGGAAAACCACTTTTGATCAATTTCTGGGCAACGTGGTGTCCGCCATGTGTTGAGGAGTTGCCGCTATTAGAGCGCTTTTATCTACAAAACAAGAGCAAAAGCATGCAAATAGTGGGTTTAGCAGCCGACAAGCCTGAGGCTGTGAAGATATTTTTGAAGAAATTACCTCTCTCTTTTCCTATAGGTGTCATAGATTTATCTGGCATAGCTCTGAGCAAATCTTGGGGCAACTTATCAGGTGGCCTGCCATTTTCGATCATGATGGCAGCTGATGGACAAGTGTTACAGCGTAAAATAGGAAAATTGAACGAAGACGATTTGAAAGTTTGGCTAGAAGCAACGCGCTAAAATTTAAGCAAATAGCGTTAATTATTGAAAATTAACTGCAAATAATCCCAAATAATGCCTTTTAACTATTATTTAGGTTAAATTGCGGTTTTAAAGTGATAACAAGGAACATCAGCATGGACTTACGCAAACTAAAAACTTTGATCGACTTGGTGTCTGACTCCAATGTTACCGAGCTTGAAATCACGGAAGCGGAAGGGACGGTACGCATTGTAAAGGGCGGAGGTGGCTCTCCGTATGTGCAAAATGTCACACATCAACAAGCCATGCCAGCAGCCGCCACGTACAATGCTGCACCCACAGGTGTTGCTATTGAAGCCATGCCAATACCAGTAGCTGATTTGCCCCCTGCATCGCACAGCGTTAAATCCCCCATGGTTGGAACGTTTTACCGTGCAGCAAGCCCCGGCGCCAAGTCATTCGTAGAAATTGGCGATGTGGTCAAGGTGGGTGACACAGTTTGCATCATCGAAGCCATGAAAATTTTGAACGAAATTGAAGCCGATATCTCAGGCACAGTATCGCAAATACTCTGTGAAAACGGCCAAGCCATTGAGTATGGACAACCCATGGTGGTGATTGTCTAACATGTTCAAAAAAATCCTGATCGCCAACCGAGGGGAGATTGCTTTACGTATTCAGCGCGCCTGCCGCGAACTGGGCGTCAAAGCGGTGATGGTTTATTCGGAAGCTGATAAAGATGCTAAATACATCAAATTAGCCGATGAAGCCGTTTGCATTGGACCTGCCGCTTCGGCCCTGAGTTATCTCAATATGCCAGCTATTATTTCCGCCGCTGAAGTGACGGATTCTGAAGCCATTCACCCAGGCTATGGGTTTTTGAGCGAAAACGCCAACTTTGCTGAGCGCGTGGAAAAAAGTGGCTTCCAATTCATAGGGCCAACCGCAGAATCTATCCGCATCATGGGCGACAAAGTCTCTGCCAAGCAAGCGATGATAAAAGCTGGCGTGCCTTGCGTGCCGGGGTCTGAAGGCGAGCTGCCGGATGACCCAGTTATGGTGCGACGAATTGCCAAATCTGTCGGCTACCCCGTCATCATCAAAGCCGCTGGTGGCGGTGGCGGTCGGGGCATGCGTGTGGTACACACCGAAGCCGCTCTGATTAACGCCGTGCAAATGACCAAAGCCGAAGCAGGTGCAGCGTTTGGCAACCCGGCTGTTTACATGGAAAAATTCCTGCAAAACCCTCGCCACGTTGAAATCCAGATTTTGACGGATAAACACAAAAACGCCGTGTACTTGGGCGACCGTGATTGTTCCATGCAACGGCGTCACCAAAAAATCATCGAAGAAGCGCCAGCACCCGGTATTCCACGCAAGTTGATTGACCGCATTGGTGAACGCTGCGTCGCTGCATGCAAAAAAATCGGCTATCGCGGCGCGGGTACGTTTGAGTTTTTATTCGAAAACGGCGAGTTTTATTTCATCGAAATGAACACACGGGTGCAAGTGGAGCACACCATCACCGAAATGGTCACCGGGATTGACATTGTGAAGACGCAAATCATGGTCGCTGCGGGTGAGAAATTACCGTTCACGCAAAAACAAATTGAGATGCGTGGTCATTCGATTGAATGCCGTATCAACGCGGAAGATCCGTACAAATTCATCCCGTCTCCCGGTCGCATCAGCATGTGGCATGCGCCAGGTGGCCCTGGTGTGCGGGTGGATTCGCATATTTACACCAATTATTTTGTGCCGCCCAATTACGACTCGATGATTGGCAAAATTATCACCCATGGCGACACACGCGAGCAAGCGATTGCACGTATGCGCACGGCTTTGGCTGAAACCTTGGTTGAAGGCATTAACACCAATATTCCACTGCACCGTGATTTGATGGTGGATGCCAAATTCGTCGCCGGCGGTACCAATATTCATTACCTTGAAGAGTGGCTGCTGCAACACAAACGCTAAGTTTGCTTAAAAATTATGTTTGAACTCAAAATCATGTGCCCTGAGGCGCATATTGATGAACTTAGTGACGCCTTAGAAGCGCTAGATGTACTTAGTGTCTCAGTGGAAGATGCTGACGCGGCAACTGATGCGGAGCAAGCTTTGTTTGGCGAACCCGACATGCCGCCATCCAAAGGCGGCTGGCAACGCAGCCGCGTCACTGCCTTATTCAACACTGAAACCCTGGCGCGCGAAGCAGCTCAACTGCTGGGTGCACAAGATTTCTTTGCCGCTTGCTCGCTCTTAGGCGTTGTGGCGCTCGCGGATCAAGATTGGGTGCGTTTGACACAATCGCAGTTCGCTCCGGTTGAAATCACGCCAGAATTTTGGATTGTGCCAACTTGGCATGAGCCACCTGAGTCTGCTAAACAAGTTATTCGTCTCGACCCTGGTTTAGCTTTTGGCACAGGTACACACCCGACCACACGCATGTGCTTGAAATGGATCGCCAAACAAACCGACGGTGCACATCAATTCAAACGTGTACTCGATTACGGTTGCGGTTCTGGCATTTTGGCGATAGGTGCGGCAAAATTCGGAGCCGTTGATATTGACGCTGTTGACATTGACCCTGCTGCCGTGGAATCAACATTTTTAAACGCCGAAGCCAACCACGTGACTTTAAAAACGGGGCTGCCAGATAAAGTAAGTGGTCACTATCAAACCGTCTTAGCCAATATATTGGCGACGCCACTCAAAGTTTTAGCGCCGCTATTGTGTTCACGCGTTGAAAAAGGCGGTCATTTGGTGTTGGCTGGCATTTTGGCGCGCCAAGAAGAAGAGCTCAAAGCAGCCTACGCGCCCTACTGTCAGTTGGCCGTATCTGATACCGAAGACGGCTGGATATTGATGACAGCCCAACTGTAAACAAACCAGCTTACTGGCTCGTAGCGCCTAGCGCCTAACCTTTATCTCCTAGGTTGCGCCTACAATATCTGCCAACATGAGCCTCAAAACACGCTGCCCCGCCTGCGAAACGGTTTTCAAAATCGTTCCGGACCAACTCAAAGTCTCCAGTGGCTGGGTTCGCTGTGGGCGTTGCACAGAGGTTTTTGACGCAGCTTCGCATGCGGTGGCTTCAGACGCAGCGACCCTTTGGCCGCAAGCCAGCACGCCTGCAGTGGTGGCATCAAATCCAACCCTCACAATTGAACAGTCAATTTTAAATAATGCTCCTAAAAATATAGCTCTACAGGAAATAAATACGCCGGCTACAGAGATTTTTTTATCTAAAAAAGAGATAAACAAAGAAGTCCTAGCAGACAAAACAGAAACTGATTTGTCGTTTGTTCGGATTGCCAAAAACAAGGCCTTTTGGCAACGCACGGCTGTCGTTCGTAGCCTACGAGCTGCCAGTGTCGGTTTGATGGGTTTGTTGTTTTTTCAAGTGGTGTTTAGCCAGCGCAATCACCTAGCAGCCTCCTATCCAACCCTCAAATCCAGTTTTGAAACCCTGTGCCAATCCGTCGGCTGCACCGTAGAACCATTCAAAAACATTGATGCTTTCAAAATAGACAGCTCCAGCTTTCAAAAATCGCAGCAAACATCCGTTGATGCAGCTCAAGGCGAGAGTTTCGCTCTGAAACTTGCCATCAAAAATAACACCGAACTTGCTGTCGCCATGCCCGCTGTAGAGCTGACCTTGACCGACTCCAGTGATAAACCGGTGCTGCGACGTGTTCTGCTTACAAAAGAACTGGGTTTCAGCGGAGATACGCTTGCAGCGAATGGTGATTGGACGGGCGCCATGGCTGTCGTCGTGATGCCTAGCTCGATGAAGGCCGCTATTACTGGCTACCGCGTTTTGCTTTTTTATCCGTAATCCGATAGCTGACAAGCTTATTTCTCGTATCTATTTTCAACCCAACCTGAGACTTTGACCCCTATGGCAGCAGTAATTTGTGGCTCTTTGGCCTTTGACAGCATCATGAATTTTGAAGGCAAGTTTGCCGATCAAATTCTTCCCGATCAACTCCACAACTTGAATGTGTCGTTTTTTGTACCCACATTACGCCGCGAATTTGGTGGCTGTGCAGGCAATATAGCCTACGCATTGAAACAGTTAGGCGGAGCACCCTTGATCATGGCAACTGTCGGTAGCGATGGCGCTGATTACACAAAGCGCATCACGGCATTGGGCATGAGTACAGAATTTGTGCGAGAGGTGAGCGACACCTACACCGCGCAAGCCATGATCATGACGGACACGAACAACAACCAGATCACTGCCTTTCACCCAGGCGCGATGATGCAAGCGCATGTGACCAAAGTTACTCCACGAACTGATATCAAAATAGGCATCATCTCCCCTGATGGGCGAGATGCGATGCTTGAGCACGCAGAGCAATTCAAAGCGGCAGGTATTCCTTTTGTCTTCGATCCAGGTCAAGGTTTACCGATGTTTGATGGCAAAGACTTGCTGCATTTCATCGACTTGGCAACATGGGTCACCGTGAATGATTACGAAGGCAAGATGTTGAGTGACAGAACCGGACTCAGCAGCGCTGACATCTCCAAAAAGGTCAAAGGCTTGATCGTCACTTTAGGTGAGCAAGGCTGCGAAGTTTGGGTGGATGGCATTAAAATTATTGTTGAACCCGTCAAGGCAAGCAGCGTGGTTGACCCCACCGGATGCGGCGATGCATTTCGAGGTGCACTGCTATTTGGCTTGGAAAAAGGCTGGCCATTGGCGAAATGTGCCGAGTTAGGTAACCAATTAGGTGCGATTAAGATTGCGCAACGCGGCGGTCAAAATTATCAATTAAATTTAAATACTTTAGGCCTCTAGCTAGCGTATTAACAAAAAAACCCGATGCCTTACGACATCGGGTTGAAAGTCAAAAGACCTAAAGCTAGGCTTTAAACCGATTAACTTCTTTGCCTTAAGGCTTCTTGGCTGTAGGAAAAGGCCAAGCAGCTTGTGGGTTCAGAGTGGTCTGAGCCGCAGAGGCAGGGGCAGGCTTAGGCGCTGCTTTGGCAGCGGGTGTTTTCGCGGCTTTCTTGGCTGGCGCCTTTGCTTTTTTGGCAGCAGGCTTTTTAGCAGCAGCTTTCTTGGCAGGAGCCTTCTTGGCGGCAGCTTTCTTAGCAGGCGCCTTTTTAGCTACAGCTTTTTTAGCCGGTGCTTTTTTGGCAGCAGCTTTTTTCGCTGGTGCTTTTTTAGCGACGACTTTTTTAGCCGGTGCTTTCTTCGCAGCAGCTTTTTTCGCTGGTGCTTTTTTAGCAACGACTTTTTTAGCCGGTGCTTTCTTCGCAGCAGCTTTTTTCGCTGGTGCTTTTTTAGCTGCTACTTTTTTAGCAGGAGCTTTCTTCGCAGGGGCCTTTTTTGCGGCCGGTTTTTTCGCAGTTGCCATTATTTTCTCCTTGTTTACATGTCAAAGAGCACTTCGTGTTTGTATTTTTATACACAAAGCGATTCATATTGTTGCATCGCACCTAGGCGCGCTGCAGCAGCATGAACGGGGTAAGCACACAAGACTGTTTAGCTCTTTGGCTAATATCAGTCATGCATGCAAATTTCTATAAATACCTCAAACTTAAAATTCTAAATTTAAAAATCTCTTAGTCCCAAGAAAGCGCACCACCAGATTGATACTCAATCACGCGGGTTTCAAAAAAGTTACGCTCTTTCTTCAAATCAATCATTTCGCTCATCCACGGGAATGGATTTTCCTCATTCGGGAACAGGGTCTCTAAACCAATTTGGACAGCGCGGCGGTTAGCGATGTAGCGCAGGTAGCCTTTGAACATAGAAGCATTCATGCCAAGCACGCCACGCGGCATGGTGTCTTCGGCATAGCGGTATTCCAGCTCAACGGCTTGCAAAAACAAAGCTTTGATTTCCGCTTTGAACTCAGGCGTCCACAAGCCTGGATTTTCCAGCTTCAACTGGTTGATCAAATCAATACCAAAATTGCAGTGCATGGACTCATCACGCAAAATGTACTGGTACTGCTCAGCTGCACCCGTCATTTTGTTTTGACGACCTAAAGCCAAAATTTGTGTAAAACCAACGTAGAAGAACAAGCCTTCCATCAAGCAGGCAAAAACGATCAACGATTTCAACAAGGTTTGATCGGTTTCATGTGTGCCGGTCTTGAACAAGGGGTCGCTGATGGCATCGATGAAAGGAATCAGAAACTGGTCTTTGTCACGAATCGATTGCACTTCGTTGTAAGCGTTGAAAATTTCAGCCTCATCCAACCCTAAAGACTCGGTGATGTATTGGTAAGCGTGTGTATGAATGGCTTCTTCAAATGCTTGGCGCAGCAAAAACTGACGGCATTCCGGCGCGGTGATGTGGCGGTAGGTGCCCAGCACAATATTGTTAGCTGCCAATGAATCAGCTGTCACAAAGAAACCTAAATTGCGTTTCACCAAACGGCGTTCGTCTTCAGTCAAACCATTTGGGCTTTTCCACAAAGCAATGTCACGCGTCATATTGACTTCCTGCGGCATCCAATGATTAGCGCAAGTAGCTAGGTATTTTTCCCACGCCCATTTGTATTTGAATGGCACCAACTGATTAACGTCAGTTTGGCCATTGATGATGCGCTTGTCTGCCGCATTGATACGTTTATGAACGACGGGCACTGCTGCAGAATCCGAAACGGAAGCCGTGCTTGGTGAACCAGCTTGGCTATTTGTTTGGTTTATTGCTGGCGTTTGTGAAGGTATCACTAATTGTGGTGCGCCAGTTTGCGCTGGAATAGCGGCCGAAAAAAGAGGACGCTCATCCATGTGGTTTGTTGATAAACCACGGCTTTGTGTCGTCGGCAGTGAGGGCTTAACTTCGTCGTCCCAGGTCAGCATATTTGTTCCAATGTGTGGATTATGAAAGCTATAGAAAAAAAATGAAAGCGTTCATTCAATTTCTATAGCAATGTGTTGCGATTTTGCATCGGTGTTTTTTGAAAAATTTCCAACTCGTTTTTTATTTTCTAATTCAACGATGCAGTTTTTGTTTTTTTATTCGCTAGTTATTGACATGACTCGCATGTCGGATCATCAACGCCGCAAAATTTAATGTCAGTCGCAGGCATGCTACTCAATTGCATTTGTGCAGCTGCTGCAGCTGCATCTAATGCACTCATACCTTTTGGTGCTGCGCCATCGCCACCAGAAGAAACGGCATTCATGCGACCATTCATCACAGTTGATTTCTCTGCGTGTGTGGCACCTACAGTGCGGAGGTAGTAAGTCGTTTTCAAACCGCGCAACCACGCCAGCTTGTAAGTGTCATCTAACTTTTTACCCGAGACACCTGCCATGTAGATATTCAGAGACTGTGCTTGGTCAATCCATTTCTGGCGACGTGCAGCAGCCTCAACGATCCATTGCGTTTCAACCTCAAACGCGGTGGAGTACAAAGCTTTGATGTCTTGCGGCACACGGTCAATCGGGCGCAGTGAGCCGTCATAGTGCTTCAAGTCAACCACCATCACGTCGTCCCACAAACCGAGGCGCTTGAGGTCATGCACCAAGCGACCGTTGATCACGGTGAACTCGCCAGACAGATTAGATTTGACCGACAAGTTACCAAAACAAGGCTCGATACACGCATCCACGCCGATGATGTTGGAAATAGTCGCGGTAGGCGCTATCGCCACGCAATTCGAGTTACGCATGCCGTCTTTGGCAATCTTGTCACGTAAAGCATCCCAATCCATGGTCGATGAACGATCAACTTCAACAAAACCACCGCGCTCTTCGGCAAGCATGTCTAAGGTGTCAAGCGGCAAAATACCTTTGTCCCACAACGAGCCTTTGTAGCTGGCGTATTTGCCGCGCTCTTTGGCCAAATCACTGGAAGCCCAATAGGCATAGTAGCAAATGGCTTCCATGGATGTGTCGGCAAACTCCACTGCTGCTTGGCTTGCGTACGGGATACGCAGTTCGTACAGACAGTCTTGGAACGCCATCAAGCCCATGCCCACTGGGCGATGCTTCAAATTAGAATCACGCGCTTTTTTGACCGCGTAGTAGTTGATATCAATCACGTTGTCCAACATGCGCATGGCGGTAGTGATGGTTTTCTTCAGCTTGATGCGGTCAAGCTGGCCATCTTTCAAATGCTGCATCAAGTTCACAGAACCCAAATTGCACACCGCTGTTTCAGTGTCGCTGGTGTTTAGCGTGATTTCGGTACACAAGTTACTGGAATGAACCACGCCGGTGTGCTGCTGCGGTGAGCGAATGTTGCAAGCGTCTTTGAACGTGATCCAAGGGTGGCCTGTTTCAAACAGCATCGTCAGCATCTTGCGCCACATATCGGCTGCTTGCACAGTCTTGCAAGGGGAGATTTCACCGCGTGCCGCCTTGGCTTCATACGCCACGTAGGCTTTTTCGAAGTCGCGGCCAAATTTGTCATGCAAATCAGGCACATTGTTAGGCGAGAACAGGGTCCACTCGCCCTTTTCCATCACACGGCGCATGAACAAGTCAGGAATCCAGTTGGCGGTGTTCATGTCGTGCGTGCGGCGACGGTCGTCACCGGTGTTTTTACGCAACTCCAAGAACTCTTCCATATCCAAATGCCATGTTTCCAAGTAGGTGCAAACCGCGCCTTTGCGTTTGCCACCTTGGTTCACGGCCACTGCCGTGTCGTTCACCACCTTCAAGAATGGCACCACGCCTTGCGATTCGCCATTGGTTCCCTTAATGTGCGCACCCAAAGCACGCACACGGGTCCAGTCATTGCCCAAACCGCCGGCAAACTTGGACAGCAAGGCGTTTTCTTTGATCAACTCGTAAATGCCGTCCAAATCGTCAGGCACGGTCGACAAGTAGCATGATGACAGCTGCGAACGGCGTGTGCCGCTGTTGAACAGCGTCGGCGTGCTTGACATGAAGTCGAATGACGACAACACCTCGTAGAACTCAATGGCGCGCGCTTCGCGGTCCGCCTCTTGCAGCGCCAAGCCCATGGCCACGCGCATGAAAAACGCTTGCGGCAACTCAATACGGGTTTTGCGGACGTGCAAGAAATAACGGTCATACAAAGTTTGCAAGCCCAAATAATCAAACTTCAAATCTTGCTCTGGCTTGAGGGCCGCACCCAAACGCACCAAGTCAAACTGCAACATTTGCTCATCAAGTAATTCGTTCTCCACGCCCTTTTTGATGAATTTCGGGAAGTATTCTGCGTAGCGAACACCCATCTCTTCTTGCGCCACCTCACCACCCAACACTTCGCGGCGAATGGTGTGCAACAGCAAACGCGCCGTCACGTAGGTGTAATCAGGCTCGCTTTCAATCAACGTGCGGGTCGCCATGATGGAAGCCTTGTAGACCTCGTCAATCGGCACGCCGTCGTACAAGTTACGCAATGTTTCAGCCAAGATGGGCGCGGTTTGCACGTCTTTGCCCAAACCTGCGCAGGCGGATTCGATCAATCCGGTCAACTTTCGCATATCCAAAGCAACGCGTTGGCCGCCGTCTATCACATGCAATACGGGCGCTGGTGGCGCCTCTTCAGCCACGATTTTAGCGCGCTCTTGGGTGCGCTTTTCGCGGTACAACACATAAGCACGGGCGATTTCGTGGTGGCCGCCGCGCATCAAGCCCAACTCAACTTGGTCTTGTACGTCTTCAATATGAAAGGTGCCGCCACCTGGGCGTGAGCGCATCAAACCGCGAATGACTGTTTGCGTGAGTGCATCCACCGTATCGCGCACGCTGGCTGACGCCGCGCCTTGTGTGCCATGAACTGCCAAGAAGGCTTTCATCATGGCCACGGCAATTTTGCCCGGCTCGAAGGGCACGACACTGCCGTTGCGACGAATGATCTGGTAGTTAGCTAGCGATGTACTGGCATTGCCATCGACGCGATCAACCCCAAGCGCGGGACTGGTTTGTAAAAATGACTGTGGCGTGAAAGTGGTGCGCGTTGATTCTGCTGCCGGAGATGCTGATGCTTGCTGCATGTGTGATGATCCTCTTGTCATTGTGACTATTATTTTAATGATGAATATGCTTACGTGCTGTTAATTCGCTAAGGAATTACTAAGGAGTTAACAGCATTGACAAAAATTTTGAAACACTATATGTAGTGGTTGCCTACCATCTTACACACTACCTATAGCGTAGGCTCAAGATTTCAGTTTACCTCAATTTTGACAAAAATGTGTCGTTTTAAGCATTGTTTTACAGACTTTTTGCTACTTTTTTAACGCTATTTATAACGCTATTTATTGATAGCAAGAAAGCGCTATTTCACAGTGCTCGGCGCAGGTGCAGCCAATCGAACTTTTCGCCTGGGTCCGCTTTTCGACCTGGGGCGATGTGCTCATGTCCAGCTAAATGTGCAATGGGGTAGTTTTGTTGCAAAACAGCACACAAACTAGACAAGCTGTCGTACTGCGCCATTTCGAACGAATCCCCTTCCAAGCCCTCTAACTCAATGCCAACCGAGTAATCGTTGCAATTGTCTTTGCCTAAATAACTGGATTGCCCAGCATGCCAAGCACGGTTATCACAACTCACAAACTGCCACAATTCGCCGTTTCTGCGAATATAAAAATGCGCCGATACCTTGGTATCTCGTATTTGTTCGAAATACGGGTGCGCATCCCAATTCAAAGTGTTGCAAAAAAGCTGCTGCACCCCGTCACCGCCAAATTGACCCGGAGGTAAGCTGATGGAATGGATAACAATTAAATTTATCTGAGTATTCGCTGGCCTTGCGCCAAAGTTAGGCGATGCCTGATGACGTGCAAACTTGTACCAACCATTTTTAAACAACGTTATTGGCAAATCATGAGTTTGCTCAGAATGGTGCATATGATTTGCAACCGTTTCAACTAGTTTTAGGGCCGAACTGTCGATGTTCAGTACTACAAAACCACAATTGCTGTCTTAAATCAGCACTTGGCGCGGCCAAAGCTTCGATTTGCGGGAGATGAATGCCGCAATGTGCGCAAGCCACCATGGTTTTTTTTGCGTTTTGGCGCTCTGCTTCGCGCTCCAAGTTTTCTTTTTTGTCTTTGTTAATAGCAACGCGGTTACTGCGCCACACCCACACGCCGACAAAAACAACAAGTAAGACGATCAAATACTTCATGTCATGCGTCCAAGTACAACTTCCAAGACAAAACGTGAGCCCACATACGCCAGTAACAACAAGCCAGAGCCGATGTACAAAACACGTACCGCCGTGCGCCCACGCCAGCCAAATTGCGCTCTACCTATTAGTAACACCGCAAAAGCTAGCCACGACAGCACCGAAAAAATTGTTTTATGGTCCCACTTCCAAGCTTTACCAACACCGTAAAGCGATTCACTGAACAACCAGCCTGCCAATAAAGTCGCCGTCAACAACACAAAACCAGCGTTGACAAATCGAAAAGTTAATCGCTCCAGAGTTAACAAAGGCAAACCGCTGGAAGTTGCAGACATCGCTCCAGGTGACAATCGCATTTGCTTTTCAGAGCGCATCATCAGCCATGCATGCGCAACTGCTGCCGCAAACAAGCCATAGGACGCCAAGCCCAGCGCCCAATGCACCGGCAACCATTTGGATGCAGCGCTGTGCAAGGCTTGCCCAGGAAAAATTACCGCCAACAATACAGCGATGGCACCAATACCCGCAAAGGCCCAAACGGCCTTGAGTTTTGGGTACATATGGCTTTCCACGGCATAAACTGTCAGCCCTAGCCAAGCTGTAACAGACAGCGCCGGCGCAAAACCGAAGCGGGGAATGTCGCCAAACAAGCTCCATAGCACCGCCAAGCCATGCAAACCCCAAGCGCACCAGAGCAACAAACGTGTCGCCGTCATGCTCAGGCGGCCACTCATCAGTGCAGGCGCTGCGTAAGCCACAGCAGCGCCCAAGCCTAGAAATAGACTCGTCAGGGAATAAGCTGCTGCATTCGCTAAAATCATACCTACAGTTTATACGACCTCAGCGTCAATTACCGAGCACTTCAATCCATGGCATCCGCACTCACCGACAAACTCTCGCTCCTGGTTAAACAAATGCGCGGCCAAGCCCGCATGACCGAGTCCAACGTGCAGGACATGCTGCGCGAGGTTCGACTAGCGCTCTTGGAGGCCGACGTCGCCCTGCCGGTGGTACGCGATTTCATCGCCCGCGTCAAAGAAAAAGCCATGGGGCAAGAGGTGGTCGGCTCCCTCACCCCTGGCCAAGCACTGGTAGCCGTGGTGAACCGCGAACTGGTCGCCACCATGGCGGGCAGCGACATTGGCAGCAGCACCGTGAGTGAACTAAATCTCGCCGCCCAGCCTCCCGCCGTGATTTTGATGGCCGGTTTGCAGGGTGCGGGCAAAACCACGACGACTGCCAAACTGGCCAAACACCTGATTGAAAAGCGCAAAAAGAAGGTGCTGACGGTGTCTGGCGACGTGTACCGCCCAGCGGCGATTGAACAGCTCAAAACAGTCACCGCGCAAGCGGGGGCAGAATGGTTCCCCAGCAGCGCCGACCAAAAACCGCGCGATATTGCTTTTGCCGCGCTCGATTACGCCAAAAAGCACCATTTTGATGTGCTCTTGGTCGATACCGCCGGCCGTTTGGGCATCGACGAGGTGCTGATGAACGAGATCCGCGAACTCCACGCGGTGCTGAATCCGATTGAAACCCTGTTTGTGGTCGATGCGATGCAGGGCCAAGACGCCATCAACACCGCCAAAGCCTTCAAAGACGCGCTGCCGCTGACCGGCATCATTTTGACCAAGCTGGACGGCGACTCGCGCGGCGGCGCGGCGCTCTCGGTGCGGTACATCACCGGCGCGCCCATCAAGTTTGCGGGTACGTCCGAGAAACTTGACGGCTTAGAAGTCTTCGACGCCGAACGTCACGCTGGCCGCGTGCTGGGCATGGGCGATATTTTGGCGCTGGTCGAACAAGTCACCTCTGGCGTGGACGTGGCAGCTGCGCAAAAATTGGCCGAAAAAGTCAAAAGCGGCAAAGGGTTCGATTTGAACGACTTTTTGAGCCAGCTCCAGCAGATGAAGCAGATGGGCGGCCTGGCTAGCATGATGGAAAAGCTGCCTGCACAGATGGCCGCCAAAGCCGGTCAAGTGGATATGGGCAAAGCCGAAAAAGACATGCGCCGCAAAGAAGGCATCATCCTCAGCATGACCCCGCTAGAGCGCCGCAAACCCGACCTCATCAAAGCCACCCGCAAACGCCGTATTGCCAATGGCGCAGGCGTGCATGTGCAAGAAGTCAACCGCATGCTCAACGAATTTGAGCAAATGCAAGGCATGATGAAGAAAATGAGCGGCGGCGGAATGATGAAGATGATGAAAAAGATGGGCGGCATGAAAGGTATGCCGAAAATGCCGTTCTGACCGGTTTTTGCCTCTCAAACCGCTATTAACATGACATTTCAGGCTATAGCCGGCGTATTTATTTCCTATATTGCTATTAAATATATAGCAATATAGGTATTTTTATTTCAACCTTGGCTTAACACCTCAGCCGTCACCACCTCACCGCGCAGCAAACGCTGCGGCGCGTCCGTGACTTTGATGTCTACCAGCTGCCCAATCAGGCGATCTGGCCCGGTGAAGACCACGGCGCGGTTGCACTCGGTGCGGCCGAAGAGGGCGTTGGGGGTTTTGCGGGCGGGGCCTTCAACCAAGACGCGTTGTACTGTACCTAATCGGCTGGCGCTGATGCGGATGACGTTGGCGTCTATGGTGGCTTGCAGGTGTTGCAAACGCGCTAATTTCACGGCGTGCGACGTGTCGTCGTGCAGCGCAGCGGCGGGGGTGCCGGGGCGCGGGCTGTAGATGAAGCTGAAGGAGGTGTCAAAACCCACGTCGTTGATGAGTTTCATCATCTTCTGGAAATCATCGTCGGTTTCACCGGGGAAGCCGACGATGAAGTCGCTGCTGAGCACCATGTCGGGGCGAATCGCCCGCAGTTTGCGGATGGTGCTTTTGTATTCCAGCGCGGTGTAGCCGCGTTTCATGGCGCTCAAAATACGGTCACTGCCGTGTTGTACCGGTAAATGCAGGTGGTTCACCAGCTTGGGCAGTCGTGCGTAGGCGTCGATCAAGCTTTGTGAAAACTCGTTCGGGTGGCTGGTGGTGTAGCGGATGCGCTCGATGCCGGGGATCTCGGACACATAGTCGAGCAAGGTCGCAAAATCGGCAATTTCGCTTGAATCACCCATCTTGCCACGGTAAGCGTTGACGTTTTGACCCAGTAAATTAACCTCTTTGACGCCTTGATCGGCCAAACCGGCCACTTCGACCAGCACGTCTTCAAACGGGCGCGAGACTTCTTCGCCGCGCGTGTAGGGCACGACGCAGTAGCTGCAGTACTTGGAACAGCCTTCCATGATGCTGACAAAAGCACTCGCACCGTTGTTTTTGGCGGGTGGCAGGTGGTCGAATTTTTCAATCTCCGGGAAGCTGATGTCGACCTGCGGGCGCGACAGTAAATCTCTTTTTGCTAGCAGCTCAGGCAGGCGATGCAAGGTCTGCGGGCCAAACACCACATCAACAAACGGGGCGCGAGCGATGATGGCTGCGCCTTCTTGGCTGGCAACGCAGCCGCCGACGCCGATTTTCACGCCCTTGGCTTTCAGATGTTTGATGCGGCCTAGATCACTAAACACTTTCTCCTGCGCTTTTTCACGCACAGAGCAGGTGTTGAACAAAATCAGATCGGCTTCGTCAACGTTTTGGGTGGCGACATAGCCCTCGGCGGCGTGCAGCACGTCGACCATTTTGTCCGAGTCGTACTCGTTCATTTGGCAGCCAAAGGTTTTGATGAAAACCTTTTTGGAAGGCACTAAGTCATTGATAGGATTCACAATTTCGCTCATTTCCAAACTCATTTCAGCAATCATTTCTTTTCCCCCTCGCGTTTTACTTTTTGTTCTTCTGCGGTGAGAATCCACACCTCATGCACCATGCCCGTACTGGCTTCACGTTTGAAATTAACCACAAACGCTTTGCCCTCCAAAGCACCCGTCATCGCCAGCATGCCGCGTTCGTCGCGTATGCGTGCGCCAGGTGACAGACGATCAGCTTTGCCGTCTAGCTCGATTTGCGGTGGCGATTTGAAAGCGATTTTGCCGCGCACGGCAGCTTCAGGAAAGGTGCGAACGACTTGTGCTGCGGAAGTTTGGCTGAATAATAATCCAGAAATAGTGCCAAATATGGCTGCAACCGGCGTGTTTATTGACTGCAACGCTATTAAAAATGTAGCGAGAGAGAGTGTACGCGTCTTTGAAAGAATGAATTGTTTCATTGAGTGGAGCGTGACTGGTGTATATCCAGCGGCTAAATTTAAGAAGAAGCGCTTATTTTACCGCAGCCTAGCTTAATCATGTCATTGGAACGTCATGATCAAAGCTGACTATTTATACAGCCCCAAAAGATTCAACATACAGCGCATACAACGAGTGGCAACTAGCCATGTACAAGCGATTGCGCTTGGGGCCACCGAATTCAAGGTTGGCGCAGCGCTCGGGCAGTTTGATAAAACCAATCGGTTTGCCCGCGGAGTTGAACACTTTGACGCCGTCCATGTCTTCCGACTTCGCTATCGGCAGATGCGCTTTCATACCGCCGCCAATGTCGGTAGCAACAGCTGCAAAAGCGCCATTAAAACCCCAGCCGCACCATAAATTACCGTCTTGATCGACCCTGAAACCGTCTATCGACGCGGGGCCGTTGGCATCTATCAGTTTCACTTTGTTGCTGACGCGGCCGTCCATTGCAACGTCGTAGCTCCAAATACTGCGGTGCGGCAAGCTACCGCATTCAACAACGTACAGCTTGGCTTCGTCAGGTGAAAAAGCCAAGCCGTTGGGATTCACAATGTCGGTGATAACGGCTGCGAGTTTGCCGTCTTTGGCGAGGCGATACACATTCGTCGTCGCTTGTTCAGACTTGGCGCGCTCGCCTTCCCACTCGCCGTTGATGCCAAAAATCGGGTCAGTGAACCAAATGCTGTCATCAGATTTGACGACGATATCGTTCGGCGC
>JANMTB010000044.1:0-23178 GCA_031390045.1 Polaromonas sp. | reverse complement strand
CGCACGATGCCGTCGCCCAATTGCTGCTGCACTTCAAGCGTGAGCTCGGTGCCATCCATTTTGAGCGCGATCAGATGCCGAGAAAACCATGTCGATCCATCGCAAGGCGCCATCGTTTGAAGATCTGTCGCCTTCGACCGATTTGCTTGAAACCGGCATCAAGGTGATTGACCTGGTTTGCCCGTTCGCCAAGGGCGGTAAAGTCGGCCTGTTCGGCGGCGCCGGCGTGGGCAAGACGGTTAACATGATGGAACTGATCAACAACATCGCCAAGGCGCACTCGGGTGTTTCCGTGTTCGCCGGCGTGGGTGAGCGTACTCGCGAGGGTAACGACTTCTACCACGAGATGGCTGACTCTAAGGTTGTTGATTTGGACAACCTAGAAAACTCTAAAGTTGCGATGGTTTATGGCCAGATGAACGAGCCGCCAGGTAACCGTTTGCGCGTGGCCTTGACTGGTTTGACCATTGCTGAATCTTTCCGTGACGAAGGCAAAGACGTCTTGTTCTTCGTTGACAATATTTATCGCTACACCTTGGCCGGTACCGAAGTGTCCGCCTTGTTGGGTCGTATGCCTTCAGCGGTGGGCTACCAGCCAACACTGGCTGAAGAAATGGGCCGTTTGCAAGAGCGTATTACCTCTACCAAAGTCGGTTCCATCACTTCTATCCAAGCCGTTTACGTGCCTGCAGATGACTTGACCGATCCTTCACCAGCGACAACCTTTGCACATTTGGACTCCACCGTCGTGTTGTCTCGTGACATCGCCTCTTTGGGTATTTACCCAGCGGTTGATCCTTTGGATTCAACCAGCCGTCAATTGTCGCCGTTGGTAGTCGGTGAGGACCACTACAACACAGCCCGTGCTGTGCAAGGTACTTTGCAGCGCTACCGCGAACTGCGCGACATTATCGCGATCATGGGCATGGATGACTTGGCGCCTGAAGACAAACTGGCTGTGGCACGCGCCCGTAAAATCCAGCGTTTCTTGAGTCAGCCTTTCCACGTGGCTGAGGTGTTTACCGGTTCTCCAGGCAAGTACGTACCTTTGTCTGAAACCATCCGTGGTTTCAAGATGATTGTGAATGGCGAGTGTGACCACCTGCCAGAGCAAGCGTTCTACATGGTCGGTACCATCGACGAAGCGTTCGAAAAAGCCAAAAAGGTTTAAACATGAACACCATCCACGTTGATGTGGTCAGTGCAGAAGAGTCCATCTTCTCTGGTGAAGCCAAATTTGTGGCTTTGCCGGGTGAGGCGGGCGAGCTCGGCATTTACCCACGCCACACACCGCTGATTTCGCGCATCAAAGCCGGCTCAGTGCGCATTGAAAAAGCTGACGGCACCGAAGAGTTCATTTTCGTTGCTGGTGGCATCATTGAAGTTCAGCCCAACTGCGTCACGGTGTTGTCGGACACAGCGATTCGCGGTAAAGACTTGGACGAAGAGAAAGCCAACGAAGCCAAAGCAGCGGCCGAAGAAGCGCTCAAAAATGCCAAAGGCGAACTCGACATTGCCAAAGCGCAATCAGAGTTGTTTGCCATGGCGGCACAAATTGCAGCATTGCGTAAATTCCGCCACAATAAATAAGTTTAAAACTGCGACAACAAAAAAGCCTCACGATATGAGGCTTTTTTTTATGGAAAAATGATTGGTGCAATCCAGTAATTAAACTAAGCGATAAAAGGTGCATTCGGCAATTCATTAGGATTCTTCTCGCCCGCTTTGAGCTCAAAATGCCGCATCATGATGGCAGACACTTCTTCTAGCGCTTGCGTCAGTCCATCTTCGAATTTGTCGTCATGCAAAGCGCTGCTAAGCCGTTTGACGATAGCTTTCCACTCTTCGTGGTTAACGAACTGGTTGATGCCGCGGTCAGCCACCAACTCAATGTCTCGCTCGGCAAGCAACAAGTAAACCAGCACGCCATTGTTTTGTGCTGTATCCCAAATATGCAACTTGCTGAACATCATCACGGCGCGTTCTCGCAAGATGGTTTTCATAGGTATTTTGTGCCAAAAGTAGCGCCACAAATAGCTCGTCGGCAAGCCTGCTTCAACACAAATTCTGATTTCACCACTGTGGCGCTGCTCACTAGCCGCCACACGTTGATTGATGCGTTTGAGCATATCTTCTGGCAAGGCGTGGTCGCAGTCAGATGCGTCTAGCCAGCGGTGCTTCAAAAAAGTGATGAATCGGCTAAACATAGTTGTAATCCATTATTACCAACTTCCAGAGGCACCACCGCCGCCAAAATCGCCACCACCGCCAGAGCTGAAACCACCCCCGCCGCCGCCGAAACCGCCACCGCCCCCAAACCCACCGCCACCGAAGCCGCCACGACCTGAGCCCCCCCTACGTCCACTAGAGCCACCTGATAAACCCGAAAACAAGGCAAACAGCAACGCTGCAACGCCCGCCAAACCAGCGACTATCAAACTAGTCGTCAACACAAAAGCCAGCGTACCTACAGCCCCACCAGTGACTAACGAACCGAGTTTTTGACCAAACATACTTTTTGCAATTGCGCCACCAATAGGCACGGCAAAAAACAAGAAGATGGCCATGTCCATCCAGTTGAAGCCCCCTAGCAAGTTACCAGTGCCACGGGCATCTGCTGTACTTACTTCTGGCAGTGCTTCACCGTTGATACGTGCTATCAGTTGATCTACGCCCGCAGAAATACCACCCGCATAATCACCTGCTTTGAAGCGCGGCGTGACTGCATTAGCGATGATTTGTTTGGCAGCCAAGTCCGGTATCGCGCCTTCAAGCGTTTTGGCAACTTCAATGCGCATTTGCCGGTCTTTGAACGCGACGACAAACAGCACGCCATCACCCACGTTTTTACGACCAATTTTCCAGGCATTGCCCACGCGGTTAGCGTAGCTACTGATGTCTTCTGGCTGCACAGTCGGCACAATCAGCACCACCACTTGCGAGCCTTTGGCTTTTTCTAAAGCGTCCAGTTTTGCTTCTAGCGCGGCTTGCTGGCTGGCATCGAGCAAACCCGTCGTATCCACCACATGACCTGTCAGCGCCGGAATGGGCTGCACGTCTTGCGCGAACACAAACGATTGCAGCAGAAAAGCTACAAACAGTGCTTTACAAAAAAGTACAACAAACCCGCGAAAAAAGTTCACGTTGTGTGTTTAAAAATGATTAAATCAAGTGCCTGCAGCGTAAGCAAGCGCTTACTTCTTGTCGAAATTCACAGTAGGTGGCTTGGCAATTGCAGCCTCGTTTTCAACTGCAAACGATGCTTTTGGCTTGTAGCCAAAAATCATCGCGGTCAAGTTGCTAGGAAAGCTGCGCGCCAGCACGTTGTAGTCTTGAATCGTTTTGATATAACGGTTGCGCGCCACAGTGATGCGGTTTTCTGTGCCTTCGAGCTGCACGCGCAAGTCGCTAAAGCCTTGGTTAGCTTTGAGGTTGGGGTAAGCCTCACTCACCGCCATCAAACGGGAAAGCGCACTGCCCAGCTCACCCTGTGCGGCTTGGAATTTCTTCATCGCTTCTGGGTTGTTCAACAGCTCTGGGGTGACTTGGATTGCCGTTGCTCTAGAGCGCGCCTCGATCACCTTGGTCAGCGTTTCTTGCTCAAAATTAGCCTCGCCTTTGACGGTGGCAACAATGTTTGGCACCAAGTCAGCGCGGCGCTGGTACTGGTTCAGCACCTCACTCCAGGCGCTTTTAGACGATTCGTCCAAGCTTTGAAAATCGTTGTAGCCACAGCCCGTCATGGCCGCTGAGGTGACAAGTGCAGATATGATCAATAACCAACGTTTCATGGGGTAATCCTTTCGTAAACAATCCAAAACGATACATTAGCATAGATGGACGGAAATCGGCACATTTCAAGCCGTCAAACCGCATCTTTAAGTAAAATACAAGTAAAAATCATGAAAAATGCACTAAAAATGATGATAGCCGGCGTATTTATTGTCTAGGTAGCTATGAAATATATAGCGCCTAATTGGTTGCCTGGTGGTAACCTGCAAACCATCTGGCCTGCCATGGTCAGCGCCCGTTCGCTACCGCAACCATCATCATTGCCCTACCAGCGGGTTCGTTGGAGCACGCCTGACGATGACTTTATTGACGTCGACTACAGCGCAACACCAATGCCGCAACCTAAGCAGCCCTTGCTGGTGCTCTTTCACGGCTTAGAAGGCTCATCTGGCAGCCATTACGCACTCGGTTTTGAGCGCGTCGCACGGCAGCGAGGCTGGGCGTATGCGGTGCCACATTTTCGCGGTTGTAGCGGTGAAATCAACCGTGCACCTCGCGCTTACCACTCGGGTGACTACGAAGAAATCGGCTGGATGCTGAGCCAACTCAAAGCCGCACATGTCGCGGCAGGGGGTGGTCCGATACTGGCTGTAGGCATTTCGCTTGGAGGTAACGCACTGATGCGCTGGGCACAAGAAGCGGGTAGCGCGGCGGCTCAAACCGTCAAGGCGGTAGCCAGCGTTTGTTCACCACTTGATTTAACGGCCAGCGGCATAGCAATAGGCAAGGGTTTCAACCGCCTGGTCTACACCCGCATGTTTCTAAACAGCATGAAACCCAAGGCAATGGAACGTTTGGCGCTGAATCCCGGTTTGTTTGACGCCAAAGCACTGCAAGGCAGCCGTAATTTGTACGAATTCGACAACATCTTCACCGCCCCCGTGCATGGCTTCAAAAATACGGATGATTATTGGCTACGTGCCTCCGCCAAACCACACATGCACCGCATCCAGCTACCCGCACTGGCGCTGAACGCCGTGAATGACCCGTTTATCCCAGCCTGGTCATTGCCCAAACCAGCCGATGTCAGCAAAAGCGTGACCCTGTGGCACACCGCACAGGGTGGGCATGTGGGCTTCCCCAAAGGCAAGTTTCCCGCGCAAGTGATGGCCATGCCGGAGGCCGTATCAGGCTGGCTGGCAACGCATTTGTCAACTTGAACAGATAATTGACCCATGGACGATATTGTCAAACAAGCCATGGCCAAATGGCCCAACGTGCCGCACTGCTACGGTTGGCTGGGCTTAGACGCGCGCGGCAACTGGTACATGCGCGACGACCGCGTGCAAGCGCAAGGCACATTCGCACAAGCCAAAGGTTCGATGTTGAAGCACGAGAAGCTGATTGACTTCATCAACCGCAATTACCTGTGTGACGACAGCAGCCAAAGCGAAGCAAAGGGTCAATGGTTCTTCCAAAATGGTCCACAACGCGTTTACGTAGAGCTAGAAGCCACACCAATTATTTGGAGAGTAAGTGCCAACTTTGAAGTTACTTCCCACACCGGCGAACCCGCCAGATTACAACGCTGCGTCGTCGACGAGCACGGCCGTCTCTACCTAGATGCCGCCGCTGGATTTGGCTTGGTACACACTGCCGACATGCTGTATGCGGCTGATGCGATAGAGCAAGGTTTGTGGGTGCCACAAGAGCTTTTAGCTGCAGATTTTCCTAAGCGCTTTGGTTATGTGCGTAGCCCAAAAGCTTTGCAAGCATAGCTTAACTTTGCTATATATTTAATAGCTAATGAGGCAATAAATACGCCGGCTAAAGCCATATTCGGCATTAAAAAAGCCGATAAACTCACTTTTTGGTGACCTTATCGGCTTTTTGCTTCCCGCTTGGGGGAATTGTTGAATTACTTGGTGGCAGGTGCAGCTGGTGCAGCTGGTGCAGCGGCTGCTGCAGCAACCACGGCTTTTTGCGGCTCTGCAAATTTACCGCCGGCTGCATTGGCCATGTAAACCACTGCACGGCCGATTTCAGCGTCTTCAAAATCGCCACCGCCTTGTGCGCCCATGGCACCTTTGCCTTTGAGGGCGGAATTGAGCAAGGCCTCATAACCTGTTGCGATACGCGCACCCCAAGCCGCTGCATCGCCCAACTTAGGCGCACCCGCCACGCCAGCACCGTGACACACCAAACATTGTGCTTTGTAAACTTCTTCGCCTGCTTTTAAAGGGCGATCAGCGTCACGAATCTCAACTTTACCGACTTTTTGGATGCGTACTTCCAGCGCTTTGGTGCGCTCTGAGTCTGTCAAACCGCCCAAAGCCATTTGCGATTTGTCAGCGGTTGCGCTGATACCGGCGGGTTTAGCGTCGTTAACGACGTAATACACCAAGCCAATAATCATAAAAATAGGCAGCACAAACGAGAAAAATACCAATTGCAGCATCTGCTTAGGTGTTTTAACGGGGCCTGTGTGGTCTTCTTCGTGTTGGTTGCTCATAGTGTTCTCTAGATCTTCAAAAAAGTGCGGAATAGCTGCATCAATGCTGCATAACCAGTAATTATAAGGGAGCCAGCGCCAAGTTCAGCCAGCAAGCGCCTACAATACAAGCCACACGTTGCGGCTGTAGCTCAGTGGATAGAGTATTGGCCTCCGAAGCCAAGGGTCGTGGGTTCGATCCCCGCCAGCCGCACCACCTCGACTGGTTTTAACCCCCCAGGGCGATATCGACGGTCATTTCTTGGGCCAAAACATCCAAAGCGCTGCGTAAATCAGCATCGACGATGGTTTTGGGGACGAGAATCTCAGCGCGCACTTTGAACGATGTTTTCGCTGTACCTTGAACGATAGCTGTGTCTATTTGTTCGATGCTGATGTTGCGCGCAGTCAACGCGGCCGTAAGCTTGCTGACAATGCCGACTTGGTCACTACCGACCAGCTCAATCGTCATCAAGCGCAGGCCTGTCGTGTTGGCTTTGCCTTCGCTTTTCGCAATAGCGACGCGCAATCCGGTGGATTCCAAATCTTTAAGTGCGGCGATCAAACCGTCGGCGCTTTCTGGCGGTACTTCAAGCTGCACCATGCCGGCAAATTCGCCTGACAAATGCGACATGCGGCTGTTGGTCCAGCTGGCGCCGAAACGTTGAGCGCGGTCGGATAATAGGCTGACGATGCCTGGACGGTCTGCGCCCAGCACCGTGACGATCAATGCTGTAGTAGGCGCTGCAGCAGATGTGGTTGGGTCTTCGTTGAGCTTGAGCGAGCGGCGAATCATGGGTGCTTTGGTGGCAAAGCTTTCATCCTGCGTATGTGATGGTAGTTTGTCGAAATCGCGTGCATGAGCGACTACATCGCACAGCAGTTTCAAACCCATTGGCGCGAGTGAACGCTCCCACAAGCTGCGGGCATCGTCGTTTTTCGCGACAAAACACCAATCTTGCGCGGCGATGCCGCCTTTGTCCCAGCCGTCGGCCAAGTGGTAGACCGAGCCGCCCGCAATCGGGTCGCCACTCAAAATCGTCCATTCCACAGCGGCAATACCGCGATGACGCGGTAAGAGCGACGGGTGGTAGCCCACGCCACCCAAACGCGAGCGAGCCAGCGCTTCGTCGCTGATGCGCGCATGTGTGTGCGCGGCGATGATGACGTCAGTGCCCTCTGCAATCGCTTCTCCAGGAACAATTTTAGGGTTCACCATGATGTGAACCGGAATGCCCGCTTTTTGCGCAGCCAAAGCCAGCCTGTCGTCTGCCGCTGGCGCGACTACGCAGCTGATGTCAACACCTTTGACCTGTCGCAATGCCTCTAAGACGCTTGCACCGAAAAACCGCGAACCAACCAAAGCACATTTCATATCAAACTCCTAAATTAATGCGCGCAAGTGCGCCAGAAAATTAAACAATAGAGGCTATGATAACCACTGACTGCAGCAAGATGGCACAGTTTTTCAATGAATAAAACCTAATAAAAATGATCAAAGCGGTTATTTTCGATGCCTACGGCACCTTGTTTGATGTGTATGCCATCAGTGCCTTGGCCGAGCGCTTGTACCCTAGCCAAGGTGCGGCTATTTCAACGCTGTGGCGCGATAAGCAAATTGAATACACGCGCTTGATCAGCTTGTCTGACCCGCATAACCCCACTGGTAGCCGTCATTACCTGCCCTTTTGGGAGTTGACTCGCTTGTCATTGCGCTACACCTTGGCGCGTCTCAATCTGGTTTTAACGTCTGAGAATGAAGAAGCATTGATGGGCCAATACGCGCATTTGACGGCGTTTCCTGAAAACCTAGGGGTTTTGCAAACGCTCAAAGCAAAAGGTTTTGCGACGGCGATTTTGTCAAATGGCAACCCTGAGATGTTGGGTTCCGCAGTGACGAGTGCCGGTATGAACGGTTTGCTGGACCACGTGATCTCAGTTGACGATATCAAACAATTCAAAACCAGCCCGAGTAGCTATGCCTTGGTCACCAAGTACTTCCCTGTTAAAAACGACGAGATTTTATTTGTGTCTAGCAACGCCTGGGATGCTTTGGGTGCAACTTGGCATGGCTTCACGACCTTATGGGTCAATCGCCAAGGCTTGCCGCATGAAACGCTTGGACCAAAGCCCAGCTTTACGGGCGCAAATTTAACCAGCGTGTTAGACGTTTTGAACCTACAACATGACAAATAAGGTAGAGCGCAAAGCGCATTTAGACGGCATTGCCGTATCGTTGTTGCTTGCTTGCTGCCTGTTTTGGGGTGTGCAGCAAGTCCTGATCAAAGCCACCCTGGCAGAATTGCCACCGTTTTTTCAAGCCAGTGTGCGCTTCATAGGCGCAACTGCGTTACTGATGCTGTGGTGCAAGTGGCGCAAAATTCCGCTGTGGGGGCGTGACGGCAGTTTGAAGCCAGGTGTTGTCGCGGGTTTGTTGTTTGCTGTCGAATTTGCCTTTATCTATATGGGGTTGCAGTACACCAGTGCCTCGCGGCTCACAGTTTTTTTGTACACATCGCCGTTTTGGGTTGCTGTCCTAGTGCCGCTGTGGGTGCCCTCTGAAAAAATAGGCAAATGGCAATGGCTGGGTTTGATGTTGGCTTTTTGCGGTGTGGCTTTGGCCATGTTTGATGGCTTTAGCAGCGCGATGCCGGGTCACTGGGTGGGTGATCTGCTGGCTTTGGCTGCTGGGCTGGGTTGGGGGTTGACCACGGTGATGATTCGTACCAGTGTATTGGCCAAATTAAGTGCGGAAAAGCTGCTTTTTTACCAAATCGGCATCGGCGCGGTGCTGTTGACCATTGTTTCACTGGCTGCGGACGAGCGCTGGCAACATACATGGAGTGGTTTTGCCATCTCGTCGATGCTGATTCAAACCGTCGTGGGGGCGTTCGTCAGTTATTTGGCTTGGATGTGGATGCTAGGGCGCTATCCGGCTACCAAAATATCAGGCTTTGTATTTTTGACGCCCTTGAGCGCCTTGTTGGTTGGCAGCTTGTGGTTGGGAGAAGCGTTGACTTTGCCGCTTATCCTTGGGCTGGCTTGCGTCGCCGCTGGTATGTTGTTGGTGAATCGCAGAAATTAAATCGTCTGACTTAATTCAATCCGAATAGTTTCGCACCGTTTCCCCAGCCGATTTTGCTCGCCACATCGGCTGGCAGCCCACCTAACCAGACCCGATAGCCCGTCATCAACTCTTCATAACTTGACCAGCGCTGATTCACCCAAGTGTCGGAGCCGATCAAAAACCGATCTGGTATTGATTGCATCAAACTGCGCCATTCTGGGCAAAGTTGACCCGTATCACAGGTCAAACCTGGGCGGTAAGACAATTCGCCCATCAGGGTTGGGTATTTCATCATTAAGCCACGTACTCGTTCCACCGAAGCACCACCAATGCCTGTGTGCGCCCAAATGAGCTTTGTGTTAGGCGCATGCGCCATCAGCAAATCAATGGCGATATCGTCCACATGTGCGAGTACGACAAGCTGCTTGTCTTGCGCAAAACGCATCAGCTTTTTCGCAACTTCACCATTCGCATTGGCGCTGTCGTACAAATGGAATTCGCCGATACCTTTGTAAGCGCCGCTGGCTGTGCCTTTGGCGTATTCGCTCAGCACCATTTGGTAGATAGATTCGTCATTAAACCAGCTGTTGTAATCCGCGCGATTGCGGTACAAGCGAATGAAGGGCACGACTTTGATACCCGCAGTTTTGACTTCTGCACTTGCAGCTAAGGTGATAGTGCCTGCATTGGGGCGAGAATTGGCGACAAAGGCTTTGACACCACTGCGTGACATGCGCCCGACCACATCTGGCACATTGTGAGGCCCTACTTTGCCGTCCCAGGCTTCTTCGTTGTAATGCAGGTGAGCATCGAAAAGCGGGCCAGTGTAAGGCGTTTGTGCAAAAGCAAACCCGCATGAAAGCAGTGAAAAGATCAAACTACTGATCCAGTTTAATGCTTTTTTCATGGAATTTGCCTTTGATTTATCGCTTGAATCCCTCAGTTTATATCAACCCCAAACTTCTTGCGCTGTTTCAATCACCAGTCGTAACTTAGCGCGCTGCGCTTCCACAGCAATGTCGTTGCCGTGCACGGTGCTGCTAAAACCGCATTGAGGCGACAGGGCGAGTTGGTCCATTGGTGCGTAGCGGGAAGCTTCGTCGATGCGGCGCTTCAAATCGTCTTTGTTCTCCATCGCGCCAAATTTGGTGGTGACCAAGCCGAGGACCACGGTTTTGCCCTTTGGTAGGTAGCGCAAAGGTTTGAAATCGCCACTGCGGTCGTCGTCGTATTCCATGAAATACGCGTCGATGTTCATTTCTTTGAGCAAAGCTTCTGCCACGGGCTCGTAGTTGCCTGAAGCCGCGTGCGTGCTTCTGAAGTTGCCACGGCACAGGTGCATCGCCAACGTCATGCCAGCGGGTTTTTGCGCGACAACGAGGTTGATGAACTTGGCATAGCGGTGGGCTAATTCGTTGGGGTCATCACCTCGGTTTTTGGCGGCTTCGCGCATGTTGACGTCGCATAGGTAGGCCAAATTCGTGTCGTCCATTTGCACATAATCGCAACCTGCTGCGCTAAGTGAGCGCAGCTCATCGCCATAAGCTTTGGCGACGTCTTCATAGAAATCAGGTTCTAGCTCAGGATAAGCCGTGCGGCTGATGCCGGCGCGACCACCGCGAAAATGCAGCATCGTTGGCGATGGAATCGTCACTTTGGCGCGGTTGCCTGCGCTGACTTGTGATTTGAGGAAGTTGTAATCAGCCAATTGGATTTGCTTGGCATGCGTCACTTTGTCAACCACGTGGATGGCGGGTGGCATCAAATGTTCTTTGCCGTCTGCGCCTATGCCAATCGTCACTTCACCGACCTTCACGCCACCCAGTTGCTCTAAAAAATCTAAGTGAAAGTAGGTGCGGCGAAACTCGCCATCGGTGATGCTTTTTAGGCCCACATCTTCTTGAAACTTGACGATTTCAGCAATTGCTTTGTCTTCAATCAGTCGCAACTGCTCGGCAGTGATGCTGCCTTTTGCTTTTTGCTCGCGTGCTTCAAGTAGGTATTTAGGGCGCAAAAAGCTCCCAACGTGATCGTAATGCGCAGGTAGATGGGTGGGTGAATGAGCCATTGTCTTCTCCATGTGTTTGAATGCAAAACAGCATCATAAAACATATTTTGCAGGATTTAAAAATACAATAAATGCAAAAAAAAGAGTAAATTGACCTAAATCAAGCAAAAATAACTATCGCTGTATACAATAGAAATGCATGAAAGCCGAAAAATCAACTTTTCCACTCAACGCTTGGTACGCTGCTGCGTATGACGTCGAACTTGGCCGCAAGCTGAATGGTTCGGTATCGGCTTTGGAAGACGCTTGTTGACATCGGTTGATGCCGTTGTCTTTACGTCACCTTGATGATTTGATCGCCAAAGAAGCACCAGCCAAGCCAGTGATACCCATCGGTTTAACCGCTTAGTAAGTCATTAAACACATGGTTAAAAATAAAGTAGATAAAGTAATTGCTACTAATATCATAGTTATAGAGGCAATAAATACGCAGGCTAGAGCCAAATTCGGTGCTAAAAATGAAGAAAATACTGCGCAACAGGGTGCACAGCTCAGCGTGCAACTCAGAGCACAGCTGCAACTGCGTGAAATGATTTTAGCGGGTGAATTGCCGGCAGGCGCACGTATTGCGGAATTGCATATTGTTGAAAAATTAGGCTTCTCACGCACCCCTATTCGCGCCGCTTTGGTGAAGCTTGAGCAAGAGGGTTTGCTCGACGCTTTGCCCAATGGCGGCTATGCCGTGAAGACGTTTTCTGAGCGCGATGTGGCCGAAGCCATCGAATTGCGCGGTACTTTAGAAGGTTTATCCGCCAGATTAGCCGCCGAGCGTGGCGCAGTGCCTGTGGTGATGAACGAGGCAAGGCGGTGTTTGCAAGACATCGACGCTGTTTTGAGTCAATCGGCCTTGGACGACGAAGCTTTCGCCAGCTATGTGAAGCTGAACGAGCAGTTTCATGCACTGCTGAGCGAATTGTCAGGCAGCAGCGTGATTGCCAAAGAGCTAGAGCGCGTATGCGGCCTGCCCTTTGCCTCACCGTCTGGCTTTGTGGTGGTGCAGGCCAATACCGCCAAAGCGCGCGACATGCTGATCGTGGCGCAAGACCAGCATTGGCAGGTGCTAGACGCCATTGAGCGGCGTGAAGGCACACGGGCGGAAAGTTTGATGCGTGAGCACTCCCGCATCGCCCAGCGCAATTTGCGCGAGGTGGTGCAAAGCCAGACGCTGAACCAATTGCCCGGCGTCAGCTTGATTCGTAAAAGAAGCTAAAAGACACAAAAACCGTATAAAATTTCATAAAAGCGTTCAAAAGTAGCCATTAACTGTGAAAATCGCACAAATCTGGTCCGAAGCACGTGTGCATGCTCTGCGTGATGTGACGCCAATGGTGCGCGAAATCACACTCAAACCTAGCTAACACGGCATTGCCGCATCAACCTGGCAGTCATTTACAGATGCAAGTTTTGGTCGGGGCTGGGCTGCGCTAGGCCAAATACAAGGTCGAATTCGCTGATTGGACATCCCGACGGTGAGTTTTACCGCATCGTAGTGAAACGTTTGGATGCTGGCCGTGACGGTTCAAAAGTCATGTGGCAGTTGGCAGTCGGCGACGTGCAAAGCTTGGGCAAAAGCCGCAAGATCAGAGGCGGATTTACGCTACGAGACTTTTGGCAGCAGCGGTCGATTTGCACCTCAGTCGTTCATGGTTAACATTCCGCGCCACAACCTAGCTATCACCGTTCCCGCAAACAAAGGTTTGCTGGACGAGCTAGAAATGGCTGGCGTGCAAGCCATTTATGATTGCCGTCGTGGTGAATGCGGGCTGTGCGCGATGGATGTCTTGTCCTTGAATGGCGAGATTGACCACCGCGATGTTTTTTTTTGCGACGAAGAGAAAGCCAGTAACAAGCGTATTTGCGTCTGCGTTTCGCGAGTCGTAGGAGAAATCACGCTCGATTCGGCTTACCGTGCGGATTGACGTAAACACCAATACCCAGTACGTCGAATGTAACTACACTTACTATTATCAACCTAGGAGACGATTTTATGAAATTCAATACCTTAGCCAAAGCCGCTTCATTGGCAACCCTGTCACTCGTGGCAAGTGCCGCCATGGCACAAGAGGTCACCCTTAAATTCCACCATATCTGGCCTTCAGCTGCGATGGCGCCTACCCGCGTGATTGCGCCTTGGTGCGACAAGGTAGCAGCTGAGTCTAACAACCGCATCAAGTGCCAAATGCTACCTGCCATGTCTGGCGGCGGCACACCGCCTCAGCTGGTTGACCGCGTTAAAGACGGTGTGGATGACCTCACCATTACTTTGCCAGGCTACACAGCGGGCCGCTTCCCAGCGATGGAAGTCTTTGAATTGCCCTTCATGACCAATTCCGCTGAAGCCGGTGGTTCAGCGGCATGGGAATACTTGCAAAAACACGGTCTCAAGGAATTCCCCGGTACCAAAATTCTGGCAACTTGGGTGCACGACGAAGGTTATGTTCACACCAGTGCCAAGCAAGTCAAAACTTTGGACGATTTCAAAGGTTTGAAAATGCGCGCCCCTACCCGCCAAACCAACAAACTGTTGGCGAAATTGGGCGCTACGCCAGTTGGCATGCCAGTAACGGGCGTTGCTGACGCTTTATCTAAGGGCACGATTGACGGTTTTGCGCTGCCATGGGAAGTCATTCCAGCGTTCAAATTGCATGAAATGACCAAATTCCACACGCAAACTGATCCAACACGTCCGTCGTTGTACAGTGCAGGCTTTGTGTTTGCCATGAACCAAGCCAAATACGACGCGCTACCTGCTGATCTGAAAAAAGTGATCGACAACAACAGCGGCGCTGGTTTGTCCCGTCAAATCGGCAAAATCTGGGACGAAAGCCAAGCTGTCGGGCGCAAAGCTGCCGCTGACCGTGGCAACACCATCATGACGCTATCGCTGGCCGAGACGGACAATTGGATCAAAGCTTCAGCCTCTTTGAATGACGAGTGGGTGGTTGACATGGACAAACGTGGCTTGCCAGGCAAGCAAATGCTGCAAGACGCGCGTGAATTGTTGGTAAAACACCGCAAATAAGCACAGCAAGTTAGCGTTAAATGTTGAACGTGTTGAGGCCGCTGACCTGGTGGTTTGCGGTAGCTGGCTCGGCCATCGCGCTGGCAGTGGGCGTGATGACCGCTGTTAGCGTGGTGGGCAGGGCGTTTTTTAAATCTCCTATTCAAGGCGATATCGAGCTTACCCAGCTTGGTATTGCGCTGTCCATCTCTCTGTGCATACCGTGGTGCCAACTGCGCGGTGCTAATATCATTGTGGACTTCTTCACGCAAAATCTTTCAACCAAGAAGCAAGGCTTTTTAGACGCGGTAGGCGCAGCCCTTGTTGCGCTGATGTGCTTGTTGTTGGCATGGCGCACGGGCGCAGGTGCACTAGCTGTGCGTGAGGCGCAAGAAAGCTCCATGATCCTCGGCCTACCTATGTGGTGGGCATATGCATCTTTGGCTCCCGGTTTGGCGCTTGGTGGCGTAGTGGCTTTGGCGCAGGCATGGATGCGCTTGAACAACCAAGCGCTGATCGATACCCAAGCAGAGTCGTCATGATGACGCCCACACTCATCGGTCTTTTGATGTTCGGCGGCATGCTGCTGCTCATGGGGTTGCGCGTGCCTATAGCCGCGGCTATGTTTATTCCTGGTGCGTTGGGCTACATCGCCATCAGCGGCGATGTCGCCATGCTCAATTTGCTCAAAGGCAGCGCTGTGGCGCGTCTGACAGTGTATGAGCTCAGCGTCATCCCGTTATTTTTGCTCATGGGGCAATTTGCAACACAAGGTGGTTTGAGTCGTGATCTGTTTCGTGCTGCGGCAGCTTTTGTCGGGCATATTCGTGGTGGTTTGGCCATGGCCGCCATCTTGAGTGCAGCCGCTTTTGGCGCGGTGTGTGGCTCATCGGTAGCTACTTCCGCCACGATCACGCAGGTGGCCTACCCCGAGATGAAGGCCAATGGCTACCATGGCCGTTTATCCACAGCCACACTCGCAGCAGGTGGGACGTTGGGCATTTTGATTCCACCATCAGTGCCGCTGGTGGTGTACGCCATCTTGACTGAGCAAAATATTGCCAAGCTTTTCGCCGCAGCCATGGTGCCAGGTATTTTGGCTATGCTGGGCTACATCGTAGTAATTGCGCTGTATTGCCGTGCTCGCCCTGAGTTTGCTACGCCCAGCGCCCCAGTGTCTTGGGCAAAGCGTGGCAAAGCATTGGTAACCATTTGGCCAATCGTCATGATTTTTGTAATCGTGTTTGGTGGTATCTATGGCGGTATTTTCTCACCCACCGAAGGTGCAGCTATAGGCGCTCTTCTCACCTTTGCAGTCGGTTTAGCACGACGTGAGCTCGGCGGCGCAGGGATCAAGCGAGCATTGGTGGCTTCAGCTGAAACCAGCGCCATGGTGTTCATGATTTTTCTGGGTGCAGATATGATGAACGCTTCACTGGCGCTCACCGAAATGCCAGCACGTATTGCCGATTGGGTAACCCATTTGCCGATTTCACCGCTTCTGGTTGTGAGTGCTGTATTGGTTTTGTACGTGGTGTTGGGCTGTGTGATGGATGAGCTCTCTATGCTGCTATTGACCATTCCAGTGATTTTTCCTGCCATCATGGGGCTTGACTTATGGGGTTTGGAAAAAGACATGAAAGCAATCTGGTTCGGCATTTTGGTACTGATGACAGTAGGCATTGGTCTAATAGCGCCACCCGTGGGGCTGAACGTTTATGTCGTTAACAACCTTGCCCGTGATGTACCGATGAGTGAGACCTACAAAGGCGTGTTCCCATTCTTGGCATGGGATGCATTGCGTGTTGTGCTGTTGTTGTTTTTTCCAGGGATCAGTTTGTGGCTGGTGACGGTGCTTTTTAAATGAACGATTGAATCGCTGACCTTATTTGTCTTTTCCCATCACCAGATCAGGCAGATAGGTCACGATTTCTGGAAAAAGCGTGATCAGCGCAATGCACAGCACTAAGCAGCCGAAAAAGGGTAAGGCGGCCTTGGCAATCAGGTTGCTGTCTTTGCCCGTCATGTTTTGCAACACAAACAAATTAAACCCAACTGGCGGTGTGACTTCGGCAATTTCCACCAACAAAATGATGAAAATGCCGAACCAAATCAAGTCAAAACCGGCTTTTTGAATCATTGGCAATACCACAGCTGCCGTTAGCACAATCATGCTGATACCGTCTAGTGCGGTGCCCAAGATCAAATAAACCACCACCAAACAGCTAATCAAGGCATAGGGAGACAGGTTCATGCCGTTCACCCATTCAGCTAATTCGCGCGGCACACCAGTAAACGCCATAGTTTTGGTCAAAAACGCAGCGCCAGCCAAAATAAACATAATCATGCAGCTGGTGCGAGTCGCACCCATCAGTCCATCCCAAAAATTTTGAAACGTCAAACTGCGCCCTAAAGCGGCCATCACCAAAGCACCTAAAACCCCAAACGCAGCACATTCTGTGGCCGTTGCCCAACCCGCGATCAGTACCCAGACGATAAAAATAATCAACAAGGCGCAAGGAATGAGTTGTCCACTGAGTTTGATTTTTTCAACAAAGGTAGTGGGCGGATCAGCTGCGGGTACTTGTTCGGGATGGCGTAGGCTCCACCAAGCGATATACCCGGAGAACAGCAACATCAGCAAAGCACCGGGTAAAAAACCGGCTAAAAAAATCCGAATAATGGATGCATCGGCCGCAACCGCATAGACGACCATCGTGATAGAAGGGGGAATCAAAATTCCTAATGTACCAGCCGTAGCGAGCGAACCGATGGCGAGTTTTTCGTTGTAGCCGCGTTTGATCAATTCAGGCAAAGCCACTTTGGCAATCGTTGCACAGGTAGCCGCAGATGAACCAGAAACAGAACCAAAGACGCCGCAACCTAAAATGGTGGTGTGCATCAAACGCCCTGGAATACGGTTTAACCATGGGCGTAAACCTTCAAACATATCTTCGCTGAGCTTGGTACGAAATAAAATTTCACCCATCCATATAAACAAGGGTAACGCGGCCAACTCCCAACTGGCATTGCTCTCCCAAAACGCACTGAACAGGTTTTTGCCTGGCATGGTGTTGGTGAAAAAAGCTTGTCCTATCCAGCCAACGATGGCCAAAGTCATGGCTATCCACACACCGCCACTTAACAGCAGCAGCATGACTAAAAGCAACAGCGCGCCTATGCTCAGCACATCCATACAAAGTCCTCAAACAAATTAGTGAAATTGTCAGATGCGTCAAAAAGATATTTGCGCAAACTTAAACATCGGCAGAAAAATCGCCTTTCGCGTGTCGTTCTTCTACGGCCACTTGGTAGGTGGGTTTGGCACCTTGCAGCACAATCCATAATTCATCCAACACCGCCAGTAGCAAGAGCCAGGAGCCAATCACAAAACTAGCTTGCGGTATCCAAATTGGGATGACGACCAAGCCTGTTGCCATTTCAGCAAATTCGTAGCTTTCATAGGTGAATGCCGTGGCCGAATAAGCGAGGTAAGCCACCGCAATAGCTGCAATGCTTAAGCACACAATCTCAAAACGATGGCGAGTTTTAGCGGACATTTTTTCTAACAATAAAGTGACACGTACAAAATCGCCATGTTTGAATGCATGCGCCATAGCAAAAAATGCAGCAGCGGCGCATAACCAAGCCACCAAGTCATTCACGCCGCTAACTTTGAAATTCAGTTGACGACCTACCCCACCGATGATCATCAATACAAAAATACAAAACACACAGCCTGCAGCAATTGCAGCCGCTGCGTTGAACAGAAAATCAAGTATGCGGCGCATGGACTACTTGGTATCTCTGCTTACTTCTTGGCGCGAGACTTGTTGTAATCGCCAACAATGGCTACACCGTCTGCGCCAGCAGCCTTTTGCCAATCGGCAAGCATGATACCGCCTACTTGCTGCATGTCTTGCATCAATTTAGGTGCAGGTTTGTGGATCTTCATTCCTTTGCCTGTTAACAGTGTTTTGTATTCGTCGTTTTTGGCTTCGCTGGTTTTCCAGCCCCGTGTTTCAGCTTCTGCAGCTGCTTTCACAACGGCGGCTTGTGTCGCAGCGTCTAAGGCGTTGAAAGCTTTCAAGTTCACCAACACACCATTCTTCGGCAGCCAAGCTTGCGTGTCGTACCAGTTTTTGATGTGTTCGTAGGTTTTGCTGTCATAGCCAGTAGAGCCTGAGCTCATGTAGCTTTCGACCACACCCGTCGCCAGAGCTTGGCTGAGTTCCGCCGCTTGAATTTGCACAGGTTGTGCGCCAATCAATTCTGCAATTTTGGCTGTAGCCGGGCTGTACGCGCGCCACTTGATACCACGCAAATCAGCCACCGAGCTGATTTCGCGTTTGCTATAAATACCTTGTGGCGGCCAAGGTACGCTGAACAACATTTTCATGCCTTGTGCTGCCAGCAGCTTGTCCATAGGCGCTTTGGACACCTCGTACAATTTTTTCGCATCTGCATAACCGGTCGCTAAAAACGGCACGCCGTCTAGTGCATAAATCGGGTTTTCATTCGCAAAATTAGCCAACAAGATTTCACCCATCTGTGCTTGACCGCCTTGAACGGCGCGTTTGATTTCAGGCGCTTTGAACAAAGATGCGTTTGCATGCACCGTGATTTTGAGTTTGCCAGCTGTGGCAGCGTCAACATCTTTGGCGAATTGTGTCAAGTTCTCGGTATGAAAATTAGTCGCCGGATAAGCGGCCGGCAAATCCCATTTGGTTTGAGCAAATGCGATAGACGTGCTGACAAGCACGCCCAAAGCCATGAGCGTTGATTGCAGGGATAACGAGCTATGTGCCATAGAAAACTCCAGTTGATTGAAGGACAAGTTGATGATGTTGAATGTAATTGCTTTGCAGAATTGTTTAATCGGTGTTTTCCCTAATTGTTGACAAATTGTCGACAAAATGTAGTTTAATCGTAAAAACAGAAAACAATCATGCTTTAAAACAGTAGAAAAATGACACGAAAAACTACTTCAATTCCAAAAATAGCTACGCAAGTAGAGTCAGCTCGAATCGTCTCATCTGCGCATTTGGTGTCACCAAAAAGTTCAGAAATGAGTGAGTTTGAGTTTGGCTTGATCGTCGCAGGCAATGCCTTTCACCGTTGGATTGCGCATTGTATGAGTGCAGCGGGATTGAAAGATTTGACGCCCTTGGATGTACTGGTGCTTCACCACGTGACGCACCGCGCACGCGACAAGCGATTGGCTGATATATGTTTCATCATGAACGTGGAAGACACGCACTTGATCAACTACTCACTCAAAAAACTGCAAAACTTAAGTGTAGTTATTTCAAATAAAAGCGGTAAAGACGTTACCTATGCATCAACCGAGTTAGGACGTCAACATGTAGAGCGTTATCGAGAGATACGCGAGTCGTGTTTGATCAATGCCTTGAATGCGGACGAAGGTTTGAACCGCGACATTGGCGAATTGGCAAGATTGCTGCGTTTGCTCTCTGGCATTTATGACCAAGCTGCACGCTCAGCTGCCAGCTTATAAAAATAATCAATATGACTACTAAGCGTTGGCAATTCTGGATAGACCGTGGCGGGACATTTACTGACGTGGTGGGTAAAAAGCCAGATGGCACGCTGGTAACACACAAACTACTGAGCGATAACCCTGAGCAATACAAAGATGCGGCAGTCGCAGGCATCCGTTACTTGTTGGGTTTGAAATCGGGGGAGGCTGTCAGTCCCGAACAAGTGGAATGCGTCAAGATGGGCACTACAGTTGCCACCAATGCATTGTTAGAGCGCAAAGGCGAACCCACTTTATTGGTAATTAGCCAGGGATTCCGAGATGCCCTGCGGATAGCGTATCAAAATCGTCCACGCTTGTTTGACCGTAATATTGTTTTACCTGAGTTGCTATACAGCTCAGTTGTAGATGCGCAAGAGCGTATGTCGGCACACGGTGAGGTGGTGCAAGCATTGGACGAGGTGCGTCTTAAAGCCGAGTTGATGAATCAGCATGCCAAAGGTTTGCGCTCTGTAGCCATAATCTTTTTGCATGGTTACCGCTATACGCAACACGAGCTACTAGCTGAACACATTGCACAAGAAGTTGGTTTCACGCAAATCAGTGTGAGCCATAAAACGAGCCCGATGATGAAGCTCGTCAGTCGTGGCGATACAACGGTGGTGGATGCGTATTTATCACCGATTTTAAGACGCTATGTGGAACAAGTTGCAGCAGAGATGCCGGGTGTAAAAATATTTTTCATGCAATCCTCGGGTGGTCTAACAGACGCTCATGCTTTTCAAGGCAAAGATGCAATTTTGAGTGGGCCTGCAGGCGGTATCGTCGGCATGGCGCGGACGGCGCAATTGGCGGGTCACGATAAAGTGATTGGTTTTGACATGGGGGGCACATCCACAGATGTCAGTCATTTTGCTGGTGAATTTGAACGCGAGTTTGAAACGCAAGTTGCTGGCGTGCGAATGCGCGCACCTATGATGAGTATCCACACTGTTGCAGCGGGCGGAGGTTCATTGCTAGCATTTGATGGGGCACGCTTTCGCGTAGGGCCACAAAGTGCTGGTGCTAATCCTGGTCCAGCTTGTTATCGGCGTGGTGGCAAACTGGCAGTGACAGACGCTAATGTGATTTTGGGTAAAGTGCAACCAACTTATTTTCCAAAAATGTTTGGATTGCGTGGCGATGAAGCTTTGAGTTATGAAGCATCGTTTGAAAAATTCAGCGACATGTCTCGCCAAGCCGGCCGAAGTGTCGAGGCAGTCGCCGAAGGCTTCATCAACATCGCAGTGCAGCAAATGGCCAACGCTATTAAAAAGATTTCAGTAGCGCGCGGCTATGACGTCACTCGCTACATCTTGCAGTGCTTTGGTGGCGCGGGAGGGCAGCATGCCTGCTTGGTAGCCGATGCGTTAGGCATGACCCGCGTATTTGTGCACCCGCTTGCTGGTGTGCTCAGTGCTTATGGCATGGGATTGGCTGATCAAAATGTGATTCGAGAGCAGGCTGTTGAGACGCTGCTGACCGAGCAAGCCTTGCCTGATATACGGCAGAAATTAGCCCTGTTGGTAGACGCAGCAACGAGCGACCTAAAGCGGCAGCAGTTGGGCAATGGCAACATCACCATTCACCTGCGGGTGCATGTGAAATACGAAGGCACGGATACGGCGCTGATCGTGCCATTAGGAGGTTTAACTGCCATAGAAACGGCTTTCGAGTACGCCTACAAACAACGCTACGCTTTTTTAATGCAAGGCAAAGCGATGGTGGTAGAAGCCGTGTCTGTCGAAGCCATCATAGGTGGCGATGCTCCTTCTGAGCCGCAGCTTGAGATGCATTCAAAACGCGCAGTGCCTGTTCGTGAAACTGTGAGAATGTATTCTGGTAATCAGTGGCATGAAGCTGCACTAGTTGTGCGTGAAGACTTGCGCGCGGGCGACTCAGTAATGGGCCCTGCCATCATCGCTGAAAAAAATGCGACCACGGTGATAGAGCCGGGATGGGAGGCAAATTTAACAGCCTTGAATCACTTGGTGCTTGAGCGGAAAACACAACGCAACGTTACATATGCCGTAGGGACAACGGCAGACCCTGTGTTACTTGAAGTTTTCAACAATTTGTTCATGAATATTGCCGAGCAAATGGGGCTGCAGCTGCAAAACACGGCCTACTCGGTCAATATCAAAGAACGGCTCGATTTCAGCTGCGCTTTGTTTGATACGTCAGGCAATCTGATTGCAAATGCGCCACACATGCCCGTGCATTTGGGCAGCATGGGTGAAAGTATCAAAACGGTGATTCGTGAAAACGCTGCCACTATGCAGCCTGGTAATGTGTATGCATTAAACGACCCCTACCACGGCGGCACGCATTTGCCAGACGTCACCGTCATTACACCTGTGTACCTAGACGGAAGTGCTTTTACCAAACCTGCGTTTTACGTTGGTTCGCGGGGCCACCACGCTGATATCGGGGGCACGACGCCAGGCTCTATGCCACCGTTTTCGACCCGAATTGAAGAAGAAGGCGTGCAGATTAACAATGTATTGCTGGTTGACAAAGGTGTTTTACGCGAAGCTGAGATGGTCGCCTTGCTGCAAAGCGGGCGATACCCAAGCCGCAATCCAGCGCAAAATATGGCGGATTTGAAAGCTCAAATCGCTGCCAATGAAAAAGGTGTACAAGAACTTCGTAAGATGGTTGAAACCTACGGACTAGAGGTTGTACTCGCCTATATGAGCCATGTGCAAGACAACGCGGAAGAGTCAGTGCGACGCGTGATCACTAGGCTAAAAGACGGCCAATTCACCTTGCCGCTAGACAACGGTGCGCAAATCAGCGTTGCTATTCGCGTCAACAGCCAAGATCGCACAGCCGAGATAGATTTCACCGGTACATCGCCGCAATTAACTAACAATTTCAATGCACCCACTGCGGTGTGTATGGCAGCCGTGTTGTACGTGTTCAGAACCTTGGTGAATGACGATATTCCGCTCAACGCGGGCTGCTTGAAGCCATTAACTGTGATCATTCCTGCGGGTTGTATGTTGAACCCACATCCTCCAGCGTCCGTGGTTGCCGGTAATGTTGAAACGTCCACATGTATTACCAATGCGTTGTTTGGTGCATTGGGTTTGATGGCGGGTGGACAGCCCACCATGAATAACTTTTCCTTTGGCAATGATAAATACCAATATTATGAAACGATTGCTGGCGGTAGCGGTGCGGGCGGTGAATTTGATACTCAAGGCAATATCATCAATGGATTTAACGGGGTGTCTGTCGTGCAAGCTCACATGACCAATTCAAGATTGACAGATCC
>JANMTB010000029.1:0-5901 GCA_031390045.1 Polaromonas sp. | reverse complement strand
TAAGCACCTGCCATCATGAACATAGAGCCATACATCATGATCATGATGTCAAAGGCCCAAGAGTGCGGCTTATCCAGCACATAGCGAGAGAAAACCTCGTACGTGATAAGCAAGGTTAACGCCATCACCAGCCAAGAAAAGTAATGACCTAGCTTGGTGCTGATTTTGTCAACAAGTAGAAAAAAGTTTTGCATATATATTGAGATGTTTGTACAAAGTTTGAGTAGCTCAAAAAAAACAACCGTCTAGAAGAGCCTAGACGGTTGTTTTTGACTCATATGAAACTCTTAGCCTCTGAAGAAGTGGTTGACAGCCATCCGACGGTTGATGACGGTGTCTTGCTCCCACTTCACGGCACGTTGTGCAAAGGCGCGTTGTGATGCAACGATTTCCTTGAACAATGGATTTTCAGCAGATTTCTTCTCCAAAATTTCAGACCACAGTTTGAGCTGGTCTTGCAAAATTGCATCTGGTGTTTTGTAGAACTTGACCTTGTCTTTGGTTTGAAGCTCAATGTAGTCTTTAGAGTAACGGTCAATCGCCTTCCAAGACATATCAGCAGAAGATGCCTCTACAGCACCCGAAATGATAGACTTCATTTTTGCTGGCAGTGCATCGTATTTAGTCTTGTTGAACATAATCTCAAACGTTTCAGCACTTTGGTGGTAGCTTTGCAGCATACACACTTTAGACACGTCAGGGAAACCGAGCAAGCGGTCTGATGATGCGTTGTTGAACTCGGCACCATCTAACAAACCACGGTCCAGCGCTGGAACGATCTCACCACCTGGCAAGGCATTCACAGCAGCGCCCATGGCGGTGAACAAGTCAATAGCCAAGCCATTGGTGCGGAACTTCAAGCCTTTGAAGTCATCAGTTTTGGTGATTGGCTTTTTGAACCAACCCAGAGGCTGAGTCGCCATAGGGCCGTACAAGAAAGACTGGACTGTACCCATGCCGATGGAGGCATACAACTTGGCCAACAGCTCAGTGCCGCCGCCGTATTTGTGCCATGACAACAACATGTTGGCATCCATACCAAATGCTGGGCCTGAGTTCCACAACGCCAATGCATTTTGCTTACCATAGTGGTAGCCCAACACGCCGTGGCCGCCGTCTAGCGTGCCTTTAGATACCGCTTCGAGCAAGCCGAAAGCTGGCACAACCGCGCCAGCAGGCAACACCTCAATTTTCAAATCGCCACCAGTCATGTCGTTGACCTTCTTGGCAAAGTCCATAGCGTACTCATGGAAAATGTCTTATGAAGGCCAATTGCTCTGCCAGCGCATGTTGATCGGGCCAGCTTGCGCTTTGGCAATCATGGGAGCTGACATCGCGCCAGCAGCTACGGCTACGCCTTTGAGTAGGCTGCGGCGACGTGGGGTTTTTGAATCGGTCAAGATAGTCTCCTAGTAGAAAGTGAATATAGTAAGTGAGCCAACCATTGTTCACCAGTCACCAAGGCAGCAACATTGGTGTTTTTACCTATTTAATCGAAGATAAATTGATCTGGGGCAATTATTTTCAAATGAAAATATTGTCTTTACTTAAAGTCGATTCCTCCCAACTAATTACATCTTTAACCAAATACTTGCACCAGCAGCGGCTAAAGCAAGAATTAAAAGTATGCCAGCCCATCGAATGCCTGCAATGGCCGCCGTAAGATCCTTCAACAATTGGTTTTTGCCTGTACCTGCCACCCGGTTTTCAAGGCGAATCTCAAAGCCTGCTCGAGACAGCGTCCACAAAGCACGCAACGAGTAGGCGGCGCTGATAACCAGCATGGCTGCCGCGCTACCACTACTCCATTTAGGGTGTAAGTGGGCCGTTGCCAAAACCCCCATCAAACCAACCAAAGCGGCAGACGCCAAAACACTGGCAGCCATGAGTGTATTGCGCAAAGTTTGCACCGCCAAAATATCGCCACCTTGGCGATTTTCAAGGCCGGCAAACCAGTCGTTTAGCATGCTGTTCATACGCGCAAGCGTTTCGCTAGCAACAAACCTACCAACAAAGCAGCGACAAAAACCAGCGCATCAATACCGCCAGAGATGAGTGAAGCCATCGCAGGGCCCGGACAATAGCCAGCCAAGCCCCAGCCAATGCCAAACATGGCTGCGCCAGCAATCAATTTGAAGTCAACGTCTTTGCGGGTTGGGAGTTCAAATTTGTCAGAAAACCACGGCTTGCGTCCTTTCGTCGGTGTAATGGCAAAGGCAACAATCGTGATCATCAGCGCGCCACCCATCACAAAAGCCAAGCTTGCATCCCAAGCGCCAAAACGTTGCGGTGAAAAAATACCGGCAAAATTCAAAAAACCAATCACTTTGGCCGTTTGTGTCATGCCGGAAACCACCAAACCTGCGGCAAATAAAGCGCCTGCAACCAGGCCAAATGCTACTTTTTTAATCATAATTTGTAATCCTAAATATATTGATTGACGATGCGCTTAGGCAGTGAACAGCTTGACCAACGTGACAGTTACAAAGCCCGCTGTCATGAAAACCACGGTTGACACGATCGAGCGAACCGAGCGCCGACCAATACCGCAAACACCATGGCCACTGGTGCAGCCTGAGCCCAGCACCGTGCCAAAACCCACCAACAAGCCCGCCAAAATCAGCAACGGAAATGGGCGTGGCGTGTCGAGCGTCGGCGTGTTCAACATGAACGCTGCAATAGCGCCCATACCAACCAAGCCAACCACAAATGCCCAGCGCCAGGCGCGCTCACCTTTGGGTGCACCATTAAACGGCGCCAATGCACCACCCAAAATGCCCGTAATGCCAGCCACGCGACCCAGAGAAGCTAACAACAACCAGCTAGCCAAACCAATCATGATGCCGCCCAAAGCGGATTGAACAAAGGGATGCAGCCCCAATAAAGTTGAATTCATAAATAACCTTTTCGTCAGAACAAGAAAAAATGTCGACAATTGACACAGACGGAGTATACTCCCTCCAGTATACAAAGTAAACACCCAAAAGACAACATTACTCAACACTTCTATCAATATCAATATCAATATCAACATGACACGACTCACAGACCCCATCAAGAAAAAAGCAATTCGCACCCGTTTGGCTCGCGTAGAAGGGCAATTGCGTGGTGTGCAGCGTCAAATCGAAGAAGAGCAAGATTGCGAAAAAATTGCCCAACAACTTTCCGCTGCGCGTAAAGCCTTGGACAAAGCGTTTTTCTCCATGGTCGGCTGCATGATCGAGCAAGGCGATTTGCCGGCTGACCATGTGGCGAAAATGTTGGCGAAATTTGCTTAAGTTGCCTATACGTCACTCAATTTAAAACTATCCAGAGGAACTGCCATGAACCCGATTCAACTCTTCGACCCTGCTTCGAGCACCTTCACTTATGTTCTGTTTGATGAAAAATCTACCGAATCGCCTCGTCCCGCCATCATCATTGACCCGGTGGACGACCAACTGGAGCGTGATTTGGGTGTTTTGCGTCACTATGGGTTGAAGCTCATTTGGGCACTTGAAACCCACGCACATGCGGACCACATCACCAGCGCTGGGCGTTTGGCTGAGCATGCGGGCGCGCAAACAGCCGCGCCTGACGCTTGCGGCATTACCACTGCAAGTAAACAGCTCAAAGATGGTGACGTTCTCAGCTTTGGCAGTCAGCACATTAAGGCTCTGCACACTCCAGGCCATACTGCAGGTAGTATGAGTTTTATGTGGAAAAACGGGTCGGGCAGCGCAGCGCAAACCCATTCTGAAACTCATGTATTCACGGGCGACACCCTGCTGATTGGTGGCTGTGGTCGTACCGATTTTCAGTCTGGCAGTTCCGAAATGCTCTACAACAGCATCACTAAAGTCTTGTTTTCACTGCCCGACAGCACCACTGTTTGGCCTGGGCATGACTACAAAGGCCAAACGCAATCAACCATAGGCGCTGAAAAAGTTGGCAACGCGCGCGTCACAGGGCGTAGCTTAGAAGAGTTTGTCACTTTGATGGGACAGTTGGATTTGCCAAGACCAAAGCGTTTAGACGAAGCTGTGCCAGCGAACCAGCGCTCAGGCTTAGTGCCAGTCGTTCGCCACGATGCAGGAGATGCCAACACACCGTTGAGCAGTGGCAACAGTGTGAAGGCGCGAGACAAAGTCCAACCCGCCGACGGCTATGCTGGTGACATCACCCCCCAAACCGCCTTTGAGTGGTGGCAGGTGGGCGAAGCGGTTTTGGTTGATATTCGCACCGACGCTGAGCGCGCTTGGGTCGGATTCGTCCCCGGCGCGGTCGATTTGGCTTGGAAACAATGGCCGGGCATGGTGATGAACCCGGCCTATGACGAAGGTATCCTCGCCGCCGTTCAGAATAGTGGAAATAAGGGCAATAAAGTGGTTTTGCTGTGCCGAAGCGGTTTACGCTCCATCCCCGCTGCTAAGCGCGCCGCCGAACTGGGCTTAGAGGCTTACAACATCTTAGAAGGCTTTGAAGGCGACCCCAATACCAACGCGCACCGCAACAGCATCGGTGGTTGGCGTCATCGCGGCTTGCCTTGGCGGCAAAATTAGTATTGTGCGTTTAAGTACGGACGAAAAAAACGCTAAGTCATCACAACTTGGCGCTATTATATTTATAGCTAATTAGGTAGTAAATACGCCGGCTAGAGTCAGAATAACCCCCTAAATTAGCAGATTAATCATCCAAAGCCGGAATACGAAGCTTCTGGCCTGGGTAAATCTTGTCTGGGTGGCTCAACATCGGGCGGTTGGCTTCAAAAATGACTGGGTATTTACCTGCATTGCCGTAGTATTCTTTGGCAATGGCGCCCAATGTGTCGCCGCGCACCACGTCATGGAACTGTGATTCGCCAGCAGAGTCGGTCACCGCGATCAAGTTGTTCACGCTAGAGACACCAGCCACGTTACCGCAGCACAAAGCGGCTTTTTCGCTATCTTCTTGCGAAGATGCGGTGCCTTGCAGCGTGACTGCGCCAGTAGCACCATCAAATTCAACGGACAAGCCTTCAATATCGAGGTTTTGCGATCCAATATAGGTCGCGATACCTTGTGCGGCTTGTGCATTGAGTTGAACCAATCGCTCTGCAGCGGCGGCATCATTCGCGGCTAAGGCAGCCGTGTCTTCAACTTCTTTGCGGCCAAACAATTTTTCGCCGGCTTCTTTAATAAAACTGAACATACCCATGAGAATTCTCCTTAATTGAAAAAAAGGTGATAAAACATCTTCAAAACACGAGCGATTAAGAATCAGTCGGAAAGCTACTGTAGCCTGAAAGCTGTTACAAAGGCGTGACGAAACGTTAATTTTCTACGTAAAAACCGCTGTACCTCGTTAAAAACGTGACGCGTGTGCGCTTAATCACAGTTTGCTGACCACAAAGCAGGGCTAGAATCCGTCAAGCCTCCCCTATTTGCAGCTGACATTGCTATTTAACAAACGAAACCCATGAGCTTACTCGCACTTGATGTCGGCAATACGCGCTTGAAATGGGCGCTTTATGAAACACCACAGCCAGGTGCAAAACTTCTTGCGTATGGTGCAGAGTTTTTAGAAAATATCGACAAATTAGCCGAAGGCGCTTGGAGCGAACTTCCCGAGCCGACCCACATTTTGGGTTGCATCGTTGCTGGTGATGCGATTCGCCGACGCGTCATCACGCAGTTAGAGCATTGGGACGCATCACCACAATGGGTCGTAGCTAGCAGCGCTGAAGCTGGTTTGAGCAACGGCTACGACCACCCGACACGTCTAGGTGCCGACCGCTGGGTCGCCATGATAGGTGCACGGCAGCGAATATTGGTTCGTGGCGAGCGCAGACCTATCGTGGTCGTCATGGTCGGCACCGCAGTTACGGTTGAGGCAATTGATACAGACGGCAAGTTCCTAGGCGGCTTTATTATCCCCGGCCAC
>JANMTB010000186.1:0-14025 GCA_031390045.1 Polaromonas sp. | reverse complement strand
CCAAATTTGCTCATGGTGGCTTTGTTGAGCATGGTTTTGCTGTCGATCAGGTACATCCAATCGTCAAACTGCACCTCATAAACTTTGCCATCCACCGGCAAATTCAAGGTGTAGCCCCATTGGAAGGCGTTGCCTCTTTCTTGCCCTTTGGCAATCCCGACCACGTCGTCCGCACGGCCAATGTAGCTGCCATCTGCGCTGCGCTGTAGCCGCCAAACGCGTTTTTGCTTGGTGCCGTCTGAGTAGGTGAAGTCTTCGTCAAGCACGCCAGTTTCCTCACCTGCTTTGCCCGTCCAGGTACAAACCATCACCACGGTGAAGCGCTTCACGACATTGCCGCTTCGGTCGGTGAAGATGCCGTAGGCGTCTAGCGTGCCGTTGAAGTATTGGCGCAGGTCGAGTACCGGCTTTTCATTGGCGTAATCGGCGATATTTTGCGACGCGCAGCCAGTGAGTTGCAATGCACCTATGGCAATAGCTGAGGTGCTAAGACTGGAAAGAAGTAGGCGTCTTTTCATGATATTTTCGCAATAGATAGGGAAGGTTGAACGGAACTAGAAGGTCGTATGATTAGAATATAAAGCGCTAGTGCTGCTACCACTTTGATAGCAATGGGCACCAAACAATAAACTATGGTGAGTGCTGTCAAGGCTTGCGGCTGCTGGGTGCCAGGTGTGTAGCCCAACAGTTCTAGGAGTGGCAAAGTCAAACCCGCTGCTAAAGCCAAATTGATCTTGGTAGCAAAATTCCACCAACCAAAGTAAGCGCCCTCGGCACGGCCACGGTCTCCAGCGTCGGCAATCACACCGGCAAGCAAGGCGCTGGGAATGGTCAAATCTGCACTCAAAGCGATACCAGACATTGCACAGATAACAATAAACGCAGTCGTGTCGCCCGTGCTAAGCTGCATCGCCCAAATAAATATAACAATGGACAGCACCATGCCAAGCATCCAAGATTTGGCCAAACCGAAGCGTTTGATCAAGCGCAACCAAAGCGGTACAGCCAAAGCGGCACAGACGAAGTAAGCGCCTAAAAAGGCCGCTTCCATCTGCTTGGGCGCTTGCAGACGGTCTTGCACAAAGAATAAAATCAAGGTGGCGGGTACGGCGCTGGCAATACCGTTAAATACAAAGACTGTGAGTAGTCGTTTAAAATCGATATGCTGAAACGGTTTGAAAATGCTGTGTGTTGAAGTCTTTGTCAGACTAGCAGAGGGCTTGACAGATTTTGTCCACGCTAACCAGCCTATAAATATTGCTATGATAAATGTAGCGGTTGAGGCAATTAATCCGGCGGCTACTGGCAAAATAGAAGCTAAAATCACGCCAATTAAACCCAAACCCTCTCGCCATGCAACGAGCCGGCTGCGCTGTGCCTCCGTGCCTCCCAGCATCGCTCCCCAAGACTGGTGTGCGATGCTCAACGCGCTGTAGGCGGCATATGTGACGAGCAGCATGACAGTTGCCCAGGCAATCAAATTTGTTTGCTGTTGACGAATTGCTAAAGGTGGGAAGAAAAGCAATACAAAGCCTATAGCTAATATAACGCCAGCTGCTGCGCTGAAGGTCAAGATGGCGTTGGCGGAACGGGCAAAGAGTTTGTCGCTGAGTTTGCCTAAAAGTGGATCAATAAACGCATCAAACAAGCGGGCTAAAAGAAGGACCAATCCCAGTGTGGCCAACGGCATGCCAAATTCCCGCGCATAGTGGTTGGGCAAAATCACATACAGCGGCAGCGCCACAAAAGCCAGCGGCAAACCCAGCAAACCATAGCGCCAGCCATTGCTTGCATCAAATGCTGCTTCGTTTTGGGCTAATGTGGCGTGCTGCAAGGCTAGACTCAGTTCACGTAGCCCAAAAGTGCCATGCGCAGCTTGGGTTCCGATGTTTTTGGCGACAGCCAAATCGCAAAAAATTGCCGTGAAAATTCGGCATCTCGAATTTCGCCAATATTTTTGCCGTTCAGCCAAAAGGTAAGGCCTGTACCAGGCTTGTGCGTACCAATCAAGCGATCACCTTTTTTGACATTGGGAAGTACTTTGCTCAGGGTTTGAGTCCATTGCACCGCTTTTTGCTCTGGCACTTGTTCAATCCGCTGCATTTCTTCGAGTGAGCGCTTGGCGATATCAGCAGCAGTGAAGTTGCGCAAATAATGCAGCTCCAGCGCGAAATTGTGCTTTTCAAAATCCAAACCTTTGAAGTTGGGGGCCACCCACAAGGTGGATTCATACACTTCTAAGCCAAAAAAAGTGAGTTTACCTTTGCCAGCAAATTCTGCACGAGGTAGGTTGACTGCCACATCAGACGGTAAAACGGGCGGCGCAGTTTGTGCCGATACGCCTGCTGTGATAAGCTGCAAAGCTAGGCAGCCGGACAGCAGGCGATGGATGAATTTCATAGTTTTTGCAGCGTGAACTGCACCACATCGGTGTTTTTCTTGGCAAATGCCGCTTCGCAGTAAGCGAGGTAAAACTCCCAGATACGGATGAAGCGCTCATCAAAACCAAGTGCTAATACTTGCTGCTTTTCAGCCAAAAATTTGTCTCGCCACAGTTTCAGCGTGTAGGCATAGTCCATACCAAAGGCAAATTCGTCAATCACTTTGAAGCCCGCCAAGGCCGCCTGGCACTTGAACTCGCGCGGGCAGGGCAGACAACCACCGGGGAAAATGTACTGTTGAATAAAGTCGGTCGAGCCCACGTAGCGGTCAAATAAAGTGTCGTCAATCACGATACTTTGGATGCAGACTTTGCCGTTTGGTTTCAGTAATCTATGTATGGTTTTGAAATACTCGGGCCAATAGGCTTGTCCCACAGCTTCTATCATTTCGATGGACACAATGGCATCAAACGGTGTATCGGTGGTGCTGACACCAATGTCGCGGTAGTCTTGTAGTCGCAGGTCGGCTTTGTCGCTGGCACCAAGCTTGGCCATACGCGCATTGGCATACGCCAACTGCTCGGTGCTGAGAGTGACGCCAACCACGCTGGCGTTGAATTCAGTTGTCGCTTTTTCAGCCAAAGCGCCCCAACCGCAGCCAATTTCTAGCACACGGTCACCGGGTTTGACGTTTGCCATGTTCAAAGCGCGGCGCACTTTGGCGTGCTGCCCGAGTACCATGCCAGCATAGCTGGTGTGATCTGTGCCTGTTTCAAACAACGCAGACGAATAATTTTTCGTGTTGTCCAGCCACAATTCGTAAAACGCATTGCCTAAGTCGTAGTGGGCATGGATATTTTTCTTGCTGTTGGCTTTGGAGTTACGGTTGAGCAGGTGTTTGATGCGAAACAGCAAACGACCCAGCCAAGTGCCATAAATAGCATCTTCAATGACCGTACGGTTACTGATAAAGACTTTGACCAAGTCTGTCAAACTGGGTGTTGACCAATCCCCGGAAATGTAGGTTTCAGCAAAACCAATATCTCCTGACTTCAATGAAGCAGAAAAAATATGCCAGTTTTTCAGCATCAGCGAGGCGTGCAATGCGTTTGGGTCGTGGTCGCCAAAGCGGTGCATGCTGCCGTCGGGGAACTGAACTGTTAACGCATCAAAGCGCAGTTTCAGCAACAGTTTCAAAGCACTGCGGGCTGCAGCAGGGGCGCTGGCAGGTATTTCAAATGGATTAGCTGTAGAGGTGTTCATAAAAGATGATTGGGGTGTTCAATTTTTACGCAGGTAATAGTCAAATGGATTCAAATAAGATATAAATGACACTTAGCTGCGGCTCACAAATTGATCAGGCAGGTTCGGCTTTGTTATAAAGACCATGCGTTTTTTCCATAGTTTCAGTGCTTGCCAATGGATGCGAGCAATGACGCCAAATGTCATAGCAGGGTATCGCCAGACGGCTTTTCGTATGCTTTTGTAAGTCAGTGTTTCTAGCTCACCACTGACGCTGGTTTCCAGAAGTGGTCCCGTTGCATCGTCGTAGTCGACCCGCGCAAGCGTACTGTTAGCCGTTGTCACGAAACGAAAACGGTAGTTGCCTTCAACATGGTTGAATGGCGACACGTGAAATACTTTTCTGGCGGTTTGCTCTGCACCAAAAGTAGGTTTATCGAGCAAGTAACAATGCCGCTCGCCAAAAGTGTTGTTCACCTCAACTACAATGGCGCGTAAGGAGTTATCAGCCGCATGGCAATACCAAAAGCTGACTGGTTTGAAGGTGTAGCCAAATACACGCGGATAGCAGTGAAGCCATACTTCGCCAGTCGCGTCGTCAATGCCTTCGGTAGCTAATAATTCGTCAAGCCATGCGAGGGAATTTTCACGGCCATCGCCATGGTCTTTGTCATAAAAACTCAGCGCTGCCCAGTGGTTGCGCGAAAGCACAGTTGTTAAACCTGTTGCCAGAGTACGCATCGGCAGCATCAAAAAATAAGTAGAGTAATTAAAGGCATGTTGCACCGGCTTTAAACGCGTATGCCGCACTTGCCCAAAGCCAATTTTTGGCTCAGCAGTTAGCGCGTTTATATGACTCATGCGGCAGCTTTCCATTCAGCATCCGTCAGTAATTGATCAGCCGCTGCCAGCCCAGCTTTTAAGCCATCTTCATGAAATCCGTAGCCCATCCAGGCACCGCAAAAATAGGTGTGCTGCTTGCCTTGTAGCTGCACCATGGCTGCTTGTGAAGTGATAGCCGCTTTGTCGAACACAGGGTGGGCGTAGTCAAAACTGGCTAGAACATGCTCGTCAGGTATCGGTTTTGCAGGGTTCAGTGAGACGATGACTGGTTGTTCAAACGGAATGGGTTGCAGCATGTTGATCAAATAATGCAAACATACTTTATTGTCTTTTGAAGCGCCATTTTTAGTCCAGGTATTTTCATAATTCCATGCAGCCCAAGCTGCACGAAGCTTGGGTAAGACGCTGCTGTCAGTGTGCAGCACAGCCACATTGGATTGATACTTGATGGCTGATAGCACATTATTTTCGGCGTGAGTCGGCATTTGCAGCATTTTCAAAGCTTGGTCTGAATGTGTGGCTATCACGACTTTGTCGAAATGCTCAGTACTTGTATCGGTAACAACGCTGACGCCTCGGCTGTCTCTCGTGATGCAATGCACGGGTGTGTTGAGTCGTTTATCGGAAATACCGGCTATTATTTTGTCTACATAGTGCTTTGCTCCACCAGTGACCGTCCACCACTGAGGTCTATTCTGAACTTGCAGCAAGCCGTGATTGTGACAAAAGCGCACCATCGTGGCGACTGGGAATTTCAGCATTTGCTCGGTCGGGCAGCTCCAAATGCAACCTAACATGGGAAGTAAATACCAGTCTCGAAAAGCTTCACCAAAACGATGCGTAATTAAAAAATCTTCCAGTGGCTGCATCAACGCCGTATGCTCGCCCGATTGTGCCAAGCTCGTTGCCAGGGCGTTAAAGCGCCGTAAGTCTGACAACATCCCCCAAAATTTTGGGTTCAGTAAATTTTTGCGCTGTGCGAAAACTGTGTTTAAGTTAGAGCCACTCCATTCCAACACGCCATTTTTTTGTGGTACTTGGACAGAAAATGACATGTTTGACTTAGCAGTTTCAACGTCAAGTTCAGCGAAGAGTTTGATTAAGTTAGGGTAGGTGCGCTCGTTGAAGACCAAAAACCCCGTGTCGATGCCGTGACTAACAGTCCCATTAACAGTTGGCAGTGTGACTTTGACTGTGTTGGTATGGCCACCGAAGTAGCTGTTGGCTTCATACAGCGTGACATGTGCCTGTCCGTGCAACGCATGTGCCGCAGCCAAACCTGAAATGCCGGAACCAATGATGGCGATTTTCTTCTGCATCAGTAAATTATATACCTAAATGGCTAAATTATTACTATTTGGTAATTTTCATCATGGTAACTTAAATGTATATAGACGTTCTACCGGTTGTTGAGTTATATGATGTCAGCTTCATGCACGCCAAAGCTGCCCTTGGCTCTGTCGGAAAAAAACTTATCCAATGTCACTTTAACGGTGCGAAAAGCGATTTCATCCCAAGGGATGTCAGCTTCGGCAAAGAGCTTGGCTTCCATGGTTTCAAAGCCGGGATTGAACTGGTCACTGGTTAATGTGGCTCGGTAGAACAAATGCACTTGGCCGACGCGGGGAACGCTCAGTACGCTGAAAAGCGATTGCATTTCAAACTGCGCACCCGCTTCTTCAACCGTTTCACGCGCTGCGCCTTGAACTGTGGTTTCTTCAAGCTCCATAAAGCCTGCGGGCAGTGTCCACTTGCCTTTGCGCGGCTCTATATTACGTTTACAGAGCAGAACTTTGTCCTCCCAAACAGGAACTGTGCCCACGACGTTCAAAGGGTTTTCATAGTGAACGGTGTTGCAAGCAGGGCAGACGGCGCGATTTTTGGTGTCGCCATCGTCAGGCTGGCGGTAAACCACGGCAGTACCGCAGTTTTTGCAGAATTTGATGGGGGTTCTGAAAATCATCCATGCAGTTTAATGGGAAATTTAAAGTGCCATGATTGTGCGATGAAAAAAGGCCCTAAGTTTTCACTTAGAGCCTTTGAAGACTTTTAAAACTGTAAATGCAGTTTATTTCGTGGTCTTGGTGTGCTTCTCAATCAAAGCTTTCGCGCCTTCAAGCAATTTTTTGCCATCAAAACCTTTTTTATTCATGTCTTCAACCCATTCCACTTCAATCGCGCGAGATTTGCGGCGGAAGTTTTGCGCTTCTGCCACGCCCACGGTGAAGATGGTGTTTCCACTGCGATCAGAGGCTGATTTACGGCCTGCTGCGTCACCAGCTTGTTGCGTTTTGCCTAACCATGCGGATGTGGCCATGCCAGAATTGTTGTCGATGATTTTCTTCAAATCAGTCGGCATACTGTTGTACTTGGCTTTGTTCATCGCCATCACGAATGTCGTGGTGTACAAAGCGCCACCAGCAGGGTCAAACTCTGCGTGAAACTTGGTCAATTCATGCACTTTGACAGACGGAACAACTTCCCATGGAATCACAGCGCCTTGAATAGTGCCTTTGGATAGTGCATCGGGAATGCCTGGCAGCGGCATGCCGACTGGAGTTGCACCCAGAGAAGCCATCAGTTTGTTCACTTGACGCGTTGGCGCACGCATTTTGACGCCTTTCATGTCGTCAACAGATTTAATGGGTTTTTCAACGGTGTGAATCACACCAGGACCGTGCACTTGCAACGCCAAGACTTGCACGTCTTTGAACTCATCAGGAGCCATGGTTTGTACATATTCCCAGTAGGCTTTGGAGGTAGCTTCAGCATTCGTCATCATGAATGGAAGCTCAAACACTTCAACGCGCGGGAAGCGGCCAGCGGTATTGCCCGGCAATGTCCAGATGATATCAACCACTCCGTCTTTGGCTTGGTCATACAACTGCACAGGTGTGCCGCCCAATTGCATAGCTGGGTAGGCTTCAAACTTGATACGACCACCAGATTCTTTTTCAACCTTGTCCATCCATGCTTTGTGCATGTTCAGCCAAACGTTGGACTGCGGTGCCATGAAGGTATGAAACTTGAGTGTCACGACTGGCGCTTGCGCCAAAGTGACGACGCTTGAAGTAGCTACCACTGCTGCAATACCTGTCTTCAAAAGGGTACGACGTTGAACCATGTAATTGTCTCCAAAAAGTTAAAAATCAAGTCTATAACAAACCTATAACAACCCTATAACGCATTGAAATCAAAAGCGTTTACAGAACATTTACTGCATAAACCGCAATACATACAAAGAAATAGCCGGAAAAAACAGCAAAAGCAAGGTGCGCAGGGTGTCGCTGATTAAAAACGGCATCACACCTCGGTAGCTTTCAGCAATCGGTACGTCGTCATACAAACCGCGACCTTTGCCTTTTGTCATGCTGTTAACCACGTAAACATTCAGTCCTACAGGTGGCGCGAGCATACCGAAACCGACGGTCATCAGCACCATGATGCCAAACCAAATGGCGGTATATTCTTTGCTCATGCCAAAGTCCAAGCCCATAATCATTGGGAAAAAGATGGGAATCGTCAGCAAAATCATGGATAACTCGTCCATCACGGCACCCAGCACCACGTAAAACAGCATGATGGCAGCCACCACCATAATGGGTGACAAACCCCATGACCCTACCAGTTGAGCTAACTGCGACGGCACTTGGGTCAACGCCAGAGATGCATTCATCAAATCCGCACCCAAGAAGATTAAAAAGATCATGGCTGAGCTTTCTGCCGTGGCGTAGAAGCAATTTTTAAACTTACTCCAATTCATTTCGCGCTTCAACAACGCGGCTATGAAGGTTGAAAACGCGCCTACCGCTGCGCCCTCAGTCGGCGTGAAATAGCCGCCGTAAATGCCACCAAAAACGATCAAAAAGATCACCGCAATCGGGCCAATGCCTTTGATGGATTCGATAATATTCAGTTTCGACACCTCATCATGCTCAGGTGCATGGCCGGGTACGACGCGCACATAAATACCAATCGCAATCATGTAACCGACCATCGCAATGATGCCTGGAATCATCGCCGCTGCAAAGAGTTTGGCGATGTTTTGCTCAGTCAATATTGCGTAAATCACCAACGGCACAGATGGTGGAATCAAAATACCCAAAGTTCCACCTGCTGCCAGTGTGCCAGTGGTGAGGCGGCCTGAATAGCCATGCTTGCGCATTTCGTCGTAAGCCACGTTCGTGATCGTTGCTGCTGTGGCAACTGATGATCCACATATCGCACCAAATGCAGCACACGCGAGCACTGCACCCATAGCCAAGCCGCCCTTGAAGCGACCCATCACACTCGCTGCAAAACCAAACAAAGCCTTACTGATACCGCCTTGCGTGGCAAAATGCCCCATCAAAATAAAGAGTGGAATGACCGACAAGTCGTAGCTGGCAAAGCGGGCGAAGGCTTGCGTGTTTAAAAAACTCGCCAGCGGCGCCCAGCCAGCTTGGATGATGTAGCCGATAACGCCTGCGACAAACATACAAATCGCGATAGGCACGCGAACAGCCATCAATAGCAGCATGATGCCAAATATCATCAGCGCCAGTTGCAAGCCGCTCATACCGCTAGCTCCGGGTTGGCTTCTTTGTCAGTTGCTGTAAAACCAAGCAAGGCTTGGCTAAACGCTATCACTGCTGTCAACGCCAATGGCGGCACCATGGCGGTGTAAACCACGTATTCAGGAAAGTCCAACATCATTGTGCCGCTGTTGGTGTTGTAAGCATTCAAGCCACCCAGCACTGTGCGCCAAGTCAGGACTGCCATGACAACACCAAGCAGCAAAGCGCCAAATCTCTCCATATTGAGCTGAGATTTTTCTGAGGCTTTGGCTGTGAAAAAATCAACAAAAATATTGCCACGCATGAACTGACACCAAGGCATAAAGAGCGCAATGGCAGCGCCAGCGGCTACGCCCGACAACTCAAAATCGCCAGTAATGGTTTTGCCAATGGTTTCACGCCCAATGACGCTCGCACAGGTCATCAAGGTGATGGTCGTTAGCAATATTCCGGCCAATATAGCGCAGAGTTTGGCTAAATTTTCTAGTATCTTCAAGTTCTCTCACATTCGAAAATCAGTATGCTATATTTTTAATAGCAATAGAGGTATTAAATACGCCGGCTAAAGTGATTTTAGCCTGTATTTGTATGCCAATACCCAGTTTAGACGACTTTGACGCGAATATCGGTCAATCCTGCCACATGACCGTGCAGCGTATCGCCGACGCTAATCGCCGCTACGCCAGCAGGTGTACCGGTATATATCAAATCGCCGGGTTGTAATTCCCAAGCTGTCGAGATGTGTTCGATGATTTCGCCAATGTTCCAAATCAACTTGGTCACAGTGCTGCGTTGGCGGTCTTTGCCATCGACTTGTACAAAAAGCTCGGCGTTTTCAATATCGCCAGCTTGTGCGGCTGGAGTTATCGGACCAATAGGAGAAGCATGGTCAAACGATTTGCCGATGCACCATGGGCGACCCAGCTTTTTTTGCTCGCCTTGCAGGTCGCGGCGCGTCATGTCTAAGCCGACTGCGTAGCCGTAAATGTGCTTTTTAGCATCTGCAGCTTTGATGTTTTTGCCACCTGTGCCAATACAAGCGACGAGCTCGATTTCATGTTGAAAATCTTTGGTCAGCGGCGGGTATGGCAAGAAAGCCGTCTCACCAGTATTGCAAATAACAACGGTATTGGCAGGTTTGATGAAGAAAAAAGGTGGCTCGCGGCCTGTGAAACCCATTTCTTGGGCATGGTCAACGTAATTGCGACCGACACAGTAAATGCGTTGCACAGGGAAGCGCGCAATCGTGCCGATGACGGGGACGGACACTTGCTCAAGGGCGGGGATGACATACTGACTCATTGAGGGAACCTTTCTTCTCTGTGGATGCTTAAAGCTTGTTGAACGGGACGGTCAGAATAGCTGAACAACACGCAGCCTGACGCGGATGATAGTTTAGCCGTGTGCCAAGATGGAATGACGAAATGGTCACGTGGCGAAAAGTTAAAGACAGTGGTTTTGCCCGCATGCTCAATCGTAACGGAGCCGATACCTTCAACCACGCTAAAAATCGCGCCATCGGTTTGACGGTAAGGCAAGCCCGAAAAACCAGCAGGTAAGCGCTGCATAAAAGTTGCCATGGTCGGCATAGGTGAGCCACCCGTGAGTGGGTTGATGTAGCGTAGTTTGACACCATCCCAAGCATCCATAGGCTCTAGTTGCTCTAATTTATGTAGCGCTTCACGACTGCGCTCATACGGATAGCTGAAGATTGGTGAGGTTGCTCCAAAAGGTGACGAGTTGCTGCGAACTGGTGCCATGTTGTAGCCAAATTTGGCAAAACTAGCGCCTTCTTTGGCGGTAACTTGTTGTGATTTTTCAACCGAATTTTCCGCAAAACCAGCGTCTAAATAGCGAATCAGCGGAATATCTAAGCCGTCGAGCCAAACTACTGGCGCATCAGCGTCATTGCCGTGGTCGTGCCAAGTCATGCTGGGGGTAATGATGAAGTCGCCTGGGTGCATGGTCGTGCGCTCGCCATTCACAGCGGTGTAAGCGCCAGCGCCTTCGACGATGAAACGCAGTGCGCTTTGGGTATGGCGATGGCTGGGGGCGACTTCGCCTGGCATGATGAGTTGCAGACCAGCGTAAAGCGATTGCGTGATGGAAGACAAACCCGGTAAAGCTGGGTTTTCCAAAATCAGCACGCGGCGCACAGCCTCTTCAGCGGTGATAACTTCACCAGATCGCATGATGAAGGGACGAATTTGCGCATATAACCAATGCGCCGGCGCGCAAGGCGATTTTGGGTGCTGTGGAACCAAAGCATGCAGTTCGCGCCACAGCGGCGTCAAAGCATAGGGCGACATATCGTCATACAAACGCTGGCGAGGGTCGTCAATGGTCATTGAATTTATACTCATGATTGAATTTTAATATGTACACTTATTATATGCTACCTAGTGTAAACCCTAGACTGCTAAACTGTTTCACTCTACAGTTTAAACTTCTACCATGGCAATTACTTTTGACTATCATTCTGCACCTGGACATTTGATTCGGCGTGCGCACCAACTCTCGGTTAGCGTATTTGCTGAAAAAACTGCCGGATTTGACATCACACCGGTGCAATTCGCGATGCTGAATGCCTTAATGGACGATCCGGGCGAAGACCAAACGAGGCTGGCAGAAAAAGTTGCTTTTGATGCAGCCACCTCAGGCGCTGTGATTGCGCGCTTAGAAAGCAAAGGCTTGTTGCGCCGCGATGCTGATGCCAAAGACAAACGCCGCAAGTTGCTAACTGCGACTAAAGAGGGGAAAAAAATTGTGATTGCCATGAAGGCCGCGGTTACCGATGTTCAGCTTCAAATTTTGAAGCCTCTCAGCTTTGATGAAGCAAACCAGTTCACGAATTTGTTGCGCAAACTCGTGGCTGGGCATGATGCCGATAGTTCGAAAATTTAGGCTGACTTAGGCTGACTTTTAGGCGGATTTAACGACTAAGTTGTAATGCTCTACATTGGGCGGGCTAGCGAAAAACGGCCCCACTATGGCGCGCCATTCAGCGAACAAAGGTGATTCACGAAAGCCCACAGTGTGGTCTTCCAGCGTATCCCAAAAAATTTGCAATATGTAGCGCTCAGGGTTTTCAATGCCATTGTTAACTTTGTAGCCTTGCATGCCCTTGGCACGGGCGGCCACGGTGCTGAGCCCGCGCGCGATGGCCTCGTCGAAAGCGGCTTGCTGGCCAGGGTGGATGCGAATGTCAGCTAGTTCTAAAATCATGGTTCACTTTCTAAGAATGTTGCAATGCTTGTTTAAAAATTGTCTTTTTAGTTTATCCTCCATTTTATGATCCTTCACAACTATTTCCGCTCATCCGCTTCATTTCGAGTCCGTATCGCCTTGAACCTCAAGGCTTTGCCCTATGACTATGTCTCTGTTCATTTGGTCAAGGGCGACCATAAACTAGCCGCTTTTGCTGACAAATCGGCGGATCGCTTGGTGCCTTTGCTTGAAGTGGATGGCGAATCGCTATCGCAGTCAATGGCGATCATCGAGTATTTGGACGAAACGCACCCTAGCTCGCCACTTTTGCCAAAAGATGCCTTAGGCAGAGCTAAGGTTCGTGCTTTGGCGCAGAGCATTTCTTGCGAAATTCACCCACTGAATAACTTACGCGTGCTGAAATACCTACTCAAAGTTTTGAAGCTGGAAGAATCCGTCAAAAACACCTGGTACAACCACTGGTGCCGAGAGGGCTTAGAGGCTTTTGAGCGTCAACTAGAAGTTAATGCCGCTTATCGCGTCAAGTACGGCCAGGAGGCCAGTATTTACTGCTTTGGCGGTACGCCGACCTTGGCTGATTGCTGCTTGGTGCCGCAAATTTTTAATGCTAGACGTTTTGACATGCCTTTTGATGGTCTGCCGCGCACCATGGCGGTGTTTGACGCCTGCATGAAATTGCCCGCTTTTCAGCAAGCGCAGCCTTCAAGCTGCCCTGATTTTGAGGCTTAAATGCCTCAAATTACAGTGTGAATCCTGATTGGCTCATGCCCGATTGGCCCGCACCGCCGCATGTGAAGGCGGTGTTCACCAGCCGTGGTATCGCGGAAACGGGGTTTGCCAGCAAAAGCGGCGTCAGCCAACCGCCGTTTGACGCTTTTAACTTAGGCGACCACGTGGGCGACGACCCCACGCATGTGATGGCAAATCGGCACATGCTGCAGGTTTTGATTGGTGCAAAACCGGTTTATTTGAAGCAGGTGCATGGTATAGACGTGGTGACTCTGCAGCCCAAAACACCGCATGGCACGGTCGCCGACGCGTGTGTTACGACGCAAAAAAGACTGGCTTGCACCATCATGGTGGCAGATTGCTTGCCCGTACTTTTTACAGATTTAGAAGGCCGCTTCGTCGCAGCTGCACACGCGGGCTGGCGTGGTTTGGCAGAGGGTGTATTGGATGTTTCTGTAAGTGCAATTTTAGAGAAAAATACGGCTGTAGACGGCGTATTTATTGACTATAATGCTATTAAAATTATAGCATGGTTAGGCCCTTGCATTGGTCCTAGTGCTTTCGAGGTGGGCGCGGAAGTGAAAGCTATATTTGCTGAAAAGCTGCCTCATTCAGCGTCTTTTTTTAAAGCTATTGACGATACAGACGGCGAAGCAAAATCTGCCAAATACTTGGTCGATTTGGCTGGCTTAGCCCGCTTAAATTTGCAACAACTAGGCATATCCGCTCAAAATATTTACGGTAACGATGGTGGCATTTCGTGGTGCACAGTTAGCAACTCTTCAAGGTACTTCTCGCACCGGCGAGACGCTGTCAGGCTCGCCAGCAGCGGGCGCATGGCTGGCTGCATTTGGATCGAGTGACTTCGCCGTTAATTCAGCTTCCTTGGCTTTGATGGCACGTTTGCGACCCGGCGAGCGCATTAGGTAAACTACCAATGAAATAGGTAGCAAACCATACAAAATAAAGGTCACAATAGCACCTAAGACAGTTCCATTGGTGTTTGTGGCTTCGGCTACCGCCATCATGAGGGCGACATACATCCA
>JANMTB010000155.1:0-9423 GCA_031390045.1 Polaromonas sp. | reverse complement strand
GGGCATTACCCCAGTGGACTCTATGCGTTTCATCACCTGCCACGCTGCATCAATGAGATTGGACAATTCGAGGGGCAAATTCTTCTCAACCAACATCCGTATCACGCCCAGCGCATGCCTGCGCAAGGCAAACGGGTCTTTATCCCCTGTCGGCAAATTGCCACTGCCAAACATTCCAACCAGCGTTTCCAGCTTATCCGCCAGCGCCACAACCACACCAACTTGATTACGAGGCAAAGCATCGCCCGCAAAACGCGGCTTGTAATGATCTTCAATCGCATCCGCCACATCCACGCTCAAACCATCATTCAAAGCATAATAGCGCCCCATAGTTCCCTGCAATTCGGGGAATTCACCCACCATGTCGGTCACCAAATCGGACTTGGCTAGGTTGGCAGCTTGGTCAGCTTGCGCCGCCAGCGCATCACCGCCCAATTGCTGCCCAATGACTTTGGCAATGGCTCTCACGCGAAGTATGCGCTCACCTTGCGAGCCGAGTTTGTTGTGGTACACCACCTTGTCCAACCCCGCCACGCGAGATTCCAGCGTCTTTTTACGATCTTGGTCAAAGAAAAACTTGGCATCGGCCAAACGGGGACGCACCACGCGCTCGTTGCCGCCGATGACCGCGCTGGCATCTGCCGGGTTGATGTTGCTGACGACCAAAAACTTGTTGCTTAGCTTGCCGGCAGCGTCCAGCAGTGGGAAGTATTTTTGATTCGCCTTCATGGTCAAAATCAGGCATTCCTGCGGAACATCCAAAAACTCTTTTTCAAACGAGCAAGTCAGCACATTGGGGCGCTCAACTAAGCCTGTCACTTCGTCCAGAAGGGCGGCATCGTCAATCGGGGTGTACGTCGTGCCATCGTCAGTGCCGACTTTGACCGCTGCCGCTTTGAGCTGACATTCAATCTCTGCGCGGCGCTCGGCAAAGCTGGCAATGACTGCGCCGTCTTTGAGTAAGGTTGCAGCGTAGCTGTCGGCATCTTGAATGACAACGGGTGACACTGTAGCTTCAAACCGGTGTCCCAGCGTTTCACGTCCTGATTTAAGACCTAAAACGGTGATAGTCGGCGTATTTTCTCCATGTAACGCTATTAATTTATGAGCAGGACGAACGAAGCTGACACTGCTCCAGCCCGGCATCTCGCAGTTTTGCGCCAATTGGTAGCTCATCACTTTGGGGATGGGCAGCTTGGCAATCGCCTCGGATACGGCTTTCTGCAAACCTTCGGCCAGCAGGACGCCTGTGACTTGGCTGTCGTAAAACAGGGCTTCGGCTTTGCCATCTGGCGCGCGCTTTAAACCCGCAACGGCTGAGGCGTCAGCGCCCAAAGCTTGCAATTTTTTTAACAACGCTGGTGTCGCATGGCCAGAAGCATCCAAACCCACGCTAACTGGCATGAGTTTTTGTGACACCGATTTGTCAGCAGCTTGCGCAGCCACGGCGGTAATGTGTGCTGCCAGACGGCGCGGCGTAGCGAACGGGGTGACCACGGCGTCTGCACTTGCCAAACCTTGGCCTTGCAGTGATGCCGCCAGCGTGCTGGCAAAGGCTTCGCCGAGTTTTTTCAGAGCTTTGGGGGGGAGTTCTTCTACGAACAGTTCGACCAATAAATTTTGCGTTGTCATATTCATGCTACCTTTTCCACCTTCTTGGCGGGCGTCGTAGGCATGAGGGGGGCCACTTGCGCCACCCAGTCACGCGGGGCCATGGGGTAACCGAGCCGCTCACGACTCTCCAGATAACTTTGCGCCACGCTGCGCGAGATGTTGCGGATGCGGCCCATGTAGGCGGCACGCTCGGTCACGCTGATGCTGCCGCGTGCGTCCAGAAGATTGAAGGTGTGCGCCGCTTTGAGCACCTGCTCGTAGGCGGGCAGGGCGAGTTGCTGCTCCATCAAATACTTGGCCTGCTTTTCGTGCGCGGTGAAGGCGGTGAACAAAAAGTCCACATCGCTGTGCTCGAAGTTGTAGGCGGATTGTTCTTTTTCGTTCTGCAAATACACATCACCGTAAGACATCGTTTCTGTGTATTTCAAGTCATACACGCTGTCCACGCCCTGCAAATACATGGCCAGACGCTCCAACCCGTAGGTGATTTCACCGGTGATCGGCTTGCAATCAATGCCGCCGACCTGCTGGAAGTAGGTGAACTGCGTCACCTCCATGCCGTTGAGCCAGACTTCCCAGCCCAGACCCCACGCGCCCAGCGTTGGGTTTTCCCAGTCATCTTCGACAAAACGGACGTCGTTTTTCTTCAAATCAAAGCCCAAAGCTTCGAGCGAGCCGAGGTACAGATCCAGAATATTGGCCGGGGCGGGCTTCAACACCACCTGGTATTGGTAATAGTGCTGCAAACGATTCGGGTTTTCGCCATATCGACCGTCTTTAGGGCGACGGCTGGGTTGCACGTAAGCGGCTTTCCATGGCTCAGGGCCAAGCGCTCTTAAAAAAGTAGCAGTGTGCGACGTACCCGCGCCGACTTCCATGTCGTAGGGTTGCAAGAGGGCGCAGCCCTGGGCGTCCCAGTAGGACTGAAGTTTGAGAATGATTTGCTGGAATGTAAGCATAGGTGGATCATTTTACTTGCGTCGCACGCGCCAAAATGCCAGCAACAGGATACTCAGCCCCAAAATCCACAACGGCCACAACCAAAACCGCGACACCCACGATGCGTAGGGCGTGATCACCGTGTTGCCCCAGACCTGCCCGACCAGCACGCCACGGGTGTGCCGCTCTAGCGCGTGGGTGACTTGGCCTTGCGCGTCGATGATGACGGTCGCGCCGGTATTAGTCGCACGAATCGACGGTCTTGATAGCTCCATAGAGCGCAATCTGGCGATGTTGAGGTGCTGATCTATCGCGACCGTGTTGCCAAACCACGCAATATTGGTGAGGTTGACCAGAATCGTGGGCGCTGTGGCGGGGTTGGCAAAACGCTGTGACAGCTCTTCGCCAAACAAGTCTTCGTAGCAAATGTTCAGCCCCAAGCGCTCGCCTTGCCAGTAAAACGGAGGCTGATCCAAACCACCACGGTTGAACGCGCCCAGCGGCATCTTCATCAAATCAATGAACCACTGCGCAAAAGGCGGAATAAATTCGCCAAAAGGGACGAGGTGGTGTTTGTCGTATTGGTAAGGTGCGGCCAACGGTAATGGCGTGGGCTTGAAACCCATCACGCTGTTGCTAAAACCAGCGCTGCGGTTGCCCATGGGGATGCCAATCAGCGCCGCTTTTTGACCGTTTGCGACTATGAAGGGCTGTTGTATTTTCAACAAATAGTCGGGCGGTAAGTTTTGCGGCAACAAAGGAATAGCGGTTTCTGGAGTGACGACCAGCCCTGTTTGCACTTTGTCCAACTGTTCCGCATACCAGCTCAAAGCCGTTGCCATGCCCGTGCCAGCCTGAAATTTCTCGTTTTGAGGAATATTGCCTTGTAACAAGGTGACCTGAATAGGCGGTGTTTTTTCTGCTGTCGGCGATGCCACGGGCAATGCCAACCTAGGCAAAGCCAGTAGCAAAGCAGCGATAGCCGCGCTTTGAAAAATGACAGGATTGTTGGGTTTTCGAAATACTGACATCAGTAACTGCATCAGCAACATCGCAGCGTAGGCCGTAACAAAACTCATACCATATACGCCAACATACGGCGCTAAACTTGCAAACGGGCCATCCACATGCGCGTAGCCGATGGCACCCCACGGAAAACCTGTCAACCAGGTGCCGCGTGCCATTTCTGCCAACATCCAGCATGCTGCAAAAATAATAGCGACATAGGCAGTAAATACGCCGACTGCAGTCGAATTTTTCTTGGTTTTGACGTTGTTTGTCGTTATTTGATAAAAAATCATGCAAACCAGCATGTAAAACAACGCCAAACAGCTGCTAAGCAACAACACAGCGAATGCCGCTAGCCAGTTGGGCAAACCACCGTAGGTGTGCATGGAGATATAGAGCCACCAGATGCTGCCACACATCCAAGCCGTGCTAAAAACCCAGCTGCGCCAAGCGGCTTGTTTCATGCCGTTTGCACTTAAAAGCGATTTGGCAAACACCGCCATCGCCAACAGCTGCAGCCACCACAATGTTTGGCCGCGCAGTACGCCAAGAGCTGGAATCTCCGAAGCAAAAGGCCACGCCAGACTGATGGATTGTGCCCAACCAGCGATCAACAGCACCACAAATTGCATGCGCCTAGGCCTCCAAATCACTCAGCCATATGGGCCGGCATGACCTTGAACCACTTGACCGCGCCACCCTTGGTGTGCAGTACCGTGAAGCTGAGGCCATTCAGCACCATGCTTTCGCCGCGCTTGGGCACGTGGCCCATTTCGTGAGCAACCAAGCCGCCAATGGTGTCGAACTGGTTGTCGGAGTCGGACTCTAGCAAAGTGACCTTGAAGGCGTCGTTGACACGCTCAATCGCCGTGTCGCCGCTGACGCGGTAGGTTTGATCGGCCAGACCAAAAATATCGCCCTCATCTTGCACAATGTCAAATTCGTCTTCGATTTCACCGACGATTTCTTCTAGAACATCTTCAATCGTCAGCAAGCCCGCCATCCGGCCAAATTCGTCAATAACGATGGCTAAGTGGTTGCGATTGCCGCGGAATTCACGTAATAAATCGTTCAAGCCCTTGGTTTCGGGTACAAAAACGGGTGGGCGCAGCAAGGCGCGGATGTTCAGCTCGGGCGCACGTTGCAATTTCAGCAGGTCTTTGGCCATCAAAATGCCAAGAATATTGTCTTTTTCGCCCTCATAGACAGGAAAGCGAGAGTGCGCTGTGCGAATCACTTGGTGCATCAACTCGTCCATGGTGGAGTCAATGTTGAGCAAATCAATTCGCGAGACGGGCACCATCACGTCGCCAGCGCTCATATCGGCCATTCGAATCACACCCTCCAGCATGGCACGGCTTTGCGCACCGATCACATCGTTATCTTCCGCATCCGCCAACGTTTCAAACAACTCGTCTTTAGAATCTGGCCCCGGGTTGATGAACTCGGCTATTTTTTGAAATAAAGACCGTTTGTCAACATGGTTAGGGTTAGTTGTTGACGCTGAAGGGGGTTCTGACACGTTATGCGCACTCACGACAAATGGTCTGAGCGCAGTTGTTGCTAAGCCTCTAGGATAGCGGATTCCAGTGACTGTGACTAATGCTGTGACCAATGATCCGTTTTAAACCGGATCAGCTGGCACTTTTTGCACGGCATCAAAGCGCTCTTGTAGCTGTTTGGCTTGCTGTTTGAAGCCGTAGTCAAACTCCGCCATTTGGTCTTCGACGATTTCGGTCAAGCGGGTTCTCAGTGTCGCTTCGGGCAATTTCAAATAAGCGTCTGATTCTGAGCCGCTGCGCTCTACCGTAGCGCCAGCCTTGCGAGCGATTTTCAGCATAGCGGTGTTTTCAGTCAACGCATGGATGTACATGGTGTCACGCCCTTCATTGCGGGCGTGGGTGATGGCGCGGTCAAACAAAAGTGCGCCATAACCACGACCACGCACCGACTTCAACACTGAAACGCCAAATTCAGCGTGCTTTGAAGTCAGGTGTTTCATTAAGTCATCTAGCGAACTTGTCTCTGGCGCATCGGCCATCGCCACATGCGCCATCGCAATCAAATCCAACTTGCGGTTGAAAATGCCATAAATATCATCACGCTCAAAGTTGAGCTCTTCCACGTAACGGCTGATCTGTTCGTCCGTCGCGAAGTAGCCAAAGCGCAGGTAGCGATCTTGCTCATCCAGCTCTAGCAAATGCTTCACGATACGCCCGCGATGGCGTGTACCTAGCGACCGTATTGGCACCATGTTCAAGCTCTTAGGCAAACTCAAGAGGCTGCTTATTTTTTCCATGCTTTCAGTATGAGGGTTTTCCCTAGAATTACCAGTGAAATTGTTGCACTGCGACAAAAAATACGGGTTTTTAGATGTAATACCCTCCGTTTTGATGATTATTTTCCGCTTTTTGGCTCTTTTGCTAGTTGTTTTGCAACTTGCGTTTACGATGTGAGTTGTTGTTTTAGAAGGATTTTTTTATGTCTGGTTCACTGTTTTTGAAATTTACCAAGCTTTTTTGGGTCGCCTTTTTTGTGTTGCCACTGGCCGTGTTTGCCCAAAGTGCGCCAAGCACGACCAAAACCCTGACCATCGTCGTGCCTTATCCCGCCGGCGGCCCCTTGGACATTTCTGCCCGCATCTTGGCCGAAGGCTCACGCGCTAGGCTAGACAGCACCATCATCGTTGACAACAAACCCGGCGCTGGCGGCACGATTGGGGCGAACCAAGTCGCCAAATCCGCCGTAGGCAGCAACCAACTACTCATGGGCGCGGTCGCCACCCACGCCGCCAACCCGTGGTTGATGCCAAATTACCCTTTCGACCCCCTCAAAGACTTCAAACCCGTGAGTTTGGTGGCGCAAATTCCTAACGTCTTGGTCATCAACGCCGACGTGGCCACAAAACTCAATATTCGCAGCACGGCAGACCTGGTCGCCCACATCAAGAAGAACCCTGGCAAGCTGAACTACAGCTCGGGCGGCAATGGCAGCATTGGCCACATCGCGGGGGAAATGTTGAAATCGCTGACCAAAACCAGCATGGTGCACATTCCTTACCTCGGCGCTGGTCCTGCGCAAATGGGGCTGTTGTCAGGCAATGTGGACGTGATGTTTGATAACCTAGCTTCTGCACTACCGCAAATCCGTGCTGGTAAATTGCTGGCTTTGGGTGTCACCACGCAAAAACGTAGCGAAGCTTTACCCGAGGTGCCACCCATCAACGACAGCATCAAGGGCTTTGACGTGTCCACCTGGTTCGGCATATTTGCGCCCAGTCATGTGGCTGATACTGATGTTCAGAAATACGCCGCCGCGTTTACTGAAGCCATGAACGCACCTGAGAACAAAGACAAATTTAGCAAAATGGGCTTCACACCCGAACGTTTAAGCCCCGCAGAATTTACCAAATTTGTGCAGACCGAACATGCTAAATATGGAACGCTGATCAAAACAGCAGGCATCAAAATTGACTAAACAATCTGGTCAAACTGTCGTCACAGCGGCCACCTATGGCAACTCAGACCGTCCACCGCGCGGTGATTACTCGCGTGGTGGCTTGGTGAGTAGCGACTACACCTGCCCGCAAAACTACGCCATCTACACCGCGCAAGACCACGACACCTACAGGCGCTTGTATGCGCGGCAAAGTGCCTTGCTCCCGGGTTTGGCGTGCGATGAGTTCATTGCTGCGCTGCCATCTCTAGGCGCGAGCAACCAGATTCCGCGCTTTGACGATATCAACGCGAAGCTCCTCCCTGCAACCGGTTGGCAGGTTGTCGCCGTGCCGGGGCTGATTCCTGAGGTGACTTTTTTTACATTGCTGTCCGAGCGCAAATTCCCCGTAACCGATTGGATTCGCACCCCCGAAGAGTTTGACTATATCGTTGAGCCTGATGTCTTTCACGACTTGTTTGGCCACGTGCCGCTGCTGTTCAACCCTGTGTTTGCAGACCACATGCAGGCCTATGGCGCGGGTGGGTTGAAGGCGCATGGTTTGGACGCGTGCGAGCAGTTGTCGCGCCTGTATTGGTACACGATTGAGTTTGGCTTGATGCAACAAACCGACGGGTTACGCGCTTATGGAGCGGGCATTCTCAGCTCCAGTGGTGAGCTGCAATACGCTGTCAACAGCCCCGAACCACAACGCCTGCCGCTTGACCCGATGCGCACCATGCGCACGCGCTACAAGATTGACAGCTACCAGAAGACGTATTTTGTGATCGACAGCTTTCAGCAACTCTTTGACATGACAGCGCCAGACTTCACGCCGCTGTATGTGCAAGTCAAAGCGCTGCCAGAAATACTTGCAGAGCGAAATTCTCTATAATTGCTATGCTTTATATAGCTGCTTAGGCAATAAATACGCCGGCTATAGCGATATTTATGCCTATTTTTGACGTTTTACAGGTTTTTTAAGCCGCAATAGCCTTCGCCAGCTTGTCTTTCGTATCGCTCAACTCTTTTGGCAGGTGATAAGCCAGTTTGGTGAACAGTTCATCGTGCAATTTCAACTCGTCCGTCCACGCGGCTTTGTCGAAGCTGGTGACGGTGTTGAACTGCTGTTCGCTGAAATCCAAGCCATTCCAGTTGATTTCACCATAAGTTGGGCTGACGCCGAACGGTTGATCCACGCCCGTTGCTTTGCCTTCAATACGATCAATCATCCAAGCCAGCACGCGCATGTTTTCGCCATAGCCTGGCCAGACAAACTTGCCGGCTGCGTCTTTGCGGAACCAGTTGGCACAAAAGATTTTCGGCTGCTTAACACCAGTTTTTTCACCGGCGGCTTTGATTTTCTCGCCGATGTTGAGCCAATGCTGGAAATAGTCGCTCATGTTGTAGCCGCAGAAAGCGATCATGGCAAACGGGTCGCGGCGCACCACGCCTTGCTGGCCGGCGATAGCTGCTGTCGTCTCTGAACCCATGGTCGCGGCCATGTAGACGCCTTCGACCCAGTTGCGGCCTTCGGAGACCAACGGCACGGTCGTGGAGCGGCGGCCGCCGAAGATGAAGGCGTTAATCGCGACGCCAGCGGGGTTGTTCCACTCGGGGTCCAGCGCGGGGTTGTTGGTCGCAGCGACGGTGAAGCGGGAGTTCGGATGCGCCGCTTTTGCGCCTGTTTCTTTGGCGATTTGCGGTGTCCAGTCTTTGCCTTGCCAGTCGATCAAGTGCGCAGGCACTGGCAAATCGGCTTCCATGCCTTCCCACCAGACATCGCCGTCGTCGGTCAAACCGACGTTGGTGAAAATCGTGTCTTTGTTCAGGCTCAACATGCAGTTCGGATTCGTCAGCATGTTCGTGCCCGGTGCCACGCCAAAGTAGCCCGCTTCAGGGTTGATGGCGTACATTTTCCCATCTGCGCCGGGTTTGACCCAAGCGATGTCGTCACCAATGGTGGTGACTTTCCAGCCTTCAAAACCGGCTGGCGGCACCAGCATGGAGAAGTTGGTTTTGCCGCAAGCGGACGGAAAGGCCGCTGCGACGTGGTATTTTTTCCCCTGCGGATTCGTCACACCCAAAATCAACATGTGCTCGGCGAGCCAGCCTTCGTCTCTGCCCATGTTGGACGCAATGCGCAGCGCGAAGCACTTTTTGCCCAACAAAGCATTGCCGCCGTAGCCTGAGCCGTAGCTCCAGATTTCGCGGGTTTCAGGGTAATGGACGATGTATTTGGTGTCGTTGCACGGCCACGTCACGTCTTTTTCACCAGCAGCCAATGGCGCGCCAACAGTGTGCACGCAAGGCACGAAATCGCCATTGGTGCCGATGATGTCATACACCGCTTTGCCCATACGGGTCATGATTTTTTGGTTGACTGCCACATACGCGCTGTCGGACAGCTCAATGCCGATGTGGGCA
>JANMTB010000151.1:0-5119 GCA_031390045.1 Polaromonas sp. | reverse complement strand
CACCAAACTGCCCAAAGGCGAAAAAACCAAGTCGCTCACGCCGCTCAAACGCGAATTGCAGCAAGTGGACGACCAACTGGCGACCTTGAACCACGAAGGCAAAGACCTGGAAAACCGCCTGGCCAAACCCCTGCAACCCGCAGATTTGGCCCAAGCTGGCAAACGCCTGAAAACCGTGCAGCAAGAGATTGAAGCCTTGGAAGCCAAATGGCTAGAACTTTCCCAAGAGATTGAAAGCGCAACGTAAACAAACCGCACCGCTTGAAATGTCACAATTTAGCGTTATATTCACATTTGATAGTTTATTAACGTGTTCTCGCTTTTTGCGGACACAACTTTAATGGGGGATCTCATGGGAATTATTTGGACACTTCTTATAGGTTTGATCGTTGGCTTGATCGCTCGTGCTGTCATGCCAGGCGAACAAAAATTCGGCTGGATCATGACTGCTGTTCTCGGCGTGGCTGGCTCCTTCCTGGCCAGCTTCGTCGGTAAAGCAATGGGCATGTACGCAGACGGCAGTCCAGCGGGTTGGATTGCATCCGTCATCGGTGCGGTCGTTTTACTGATCATCTACGGCATGGTGCAAAAGAAATCCAGTTAAACGACCAGACAAGCCTACCGCTTCAAATTTAAAAAGCGCCTTGCAAGTGATTGCAAGGCGCTTTTTCGCAATGTATTTGCTATATATTTTATAGCTACTAACTATACAAATACGCCGGATACAGCTAAATAGTTATTTTTTTTTCAACTCAAAAACAACACTCATCACCAGTGGCAAAAACGCGCCGATGCAAGCAGCCACCAAGACGTCTGTCGGCCAGTGCACGCCGAGCACCAAGCGCGACAGGGCGACAAGGGATGTCCAGACAACCGCTATCGACAGCGCGAGCATGCCCACTTTGGGCCAGAGACGGTTCACAACCAGCGTGATGGCGGTGGCAAATGCGGCGACGGCCAGCGTGTGACCACTGGGGAAGCTGGAACCCCAATACAACTCGGTCTCCCACAACATGGGGCGAACTCGACCAACCGCCATTTTTACCAGGTAAATCATTACCGCTGCGACGATCACTGAACCGCTAACGAGCAGCGCATCGAACTGGTGTTTAGCCCACAAAAGTCCCGCCGTCACCAGCGCTACAAGTGGAAACAAAAACCTTGACGATCCCGTGAACGAAACCGCTTCGAAAAACCCAGTGAAAGTGCCTGAAAAATGGTTATGGATGTAAAGCAAGATCGCCTTGTCAATCGGTCCAGACTCGCCGCCCAAAACATCTTCACTCACTTTGACAGCGGATGCTGCAAGGACGAGCACCAGCAGCGTGGCCAAGCGGCGTTTTTCCAGCGGTTTAGACCACTCAGGTTGGTAGTGCCTCACATATGCACCAAAAACATAAAAAAGGCAAGCGACGATGAGCGCCAGCTTCGCAAGGTCTTTGATCAGTTCAAAAATCACGGCATCAGCCACTCGCGCGTCCTTGCCAAGATACAGCGCAAGATAAATCGTTCGAACTCAACACTGCACGGCATTGCGGCAATATTTATCAAGCTCTTGCACCGTGGCTTTGGCGACGATTTTGTTTTTGGCTTTTGCGCCAACATCCAAACTCAGCTTGGCTTCGTATTTCTTGAAAAATTCATCAAACATTTCACCCCCAAGCGTGGCGTAAGCCGTCAACGTGTCGGCTTTGGCATCATGCTGCAACAATACCGCACACAGCGGCTGGGGTGCCGGGCCACTGAGAACTTGTGCGCCTTGCGCGGGGTCGTATTGGCTGTGTTCCGCGCAGCAATGAATCAAATTGTCTTGCAAACCCTTGGTGGATTTAGTTTTACGAAAGCTGATGAAGCTGACCTGCGGCGTGGGGTAAACCAAATGGTGCGCACAAATCGCTGAAAACGCTACGATGCTGCGATTTGCGCCGACACCGCCCGGCCAGTCGTAAGATTCGTTGCTTTTGGTGTTCAGCGATTTTGGCAACACGGCTTTGTCTAAATTCAACAAAAACACCGGCGTCGCCTCAAAGGGGTAGTGAAACACGTAGTTGGTGTTCGCCTTCAAGCTGCTGGCTTTTATGGGCTCGCCCTGCGCGTTGCACAGCACCGCTTTGGCATAGTCACGCGGCTTGGTATTTGCCGCCCATGCCATCGAGCTTGGCAAAACAGCTGCGCCCAAACATGCTGCGCTTTTGCTGCAAGATTCAATAAAATCCCGTCTGTCCATACTCAGCCTCCATCTTGAAGATAGGCTCACTGTAAACGATGCTGATTTGGCTTGTCAACTTCGAAAAATACTTAGAAAAAAACTCAAATCTAAAGTATCAAGGTTTTTGCTTTTCCAAAATCACTAACGCAATGCCACCCAAAATAGCAGCTGAAGCCAATAGCAAACGCAACGTCAACACCTCACCCAAAAATGCAATACCGCCAATCCCGGCCAGCACAGGCACGCTGAGCTGCAATGTGGCCGCTTGCGTGGCCTTCAAAGCTGGTAAAACAGCGTACCAAATTGCGTAACCAATACCAGATGTGATTGCACCAGAAACAACAGCGTAGGCAACGCCCGTATTGTCTACGTTGCTATGATTCATAAAAATCAGGCTCAAAACCAAAGCAATGGGTACGGTCCGTAAGAAATTACCCGCAGTAACACCGCTGGGGTCAACCGCACCTTTGCCACGAAGCGAGTAAACGCCCCAAGCAACACCCGCCCCGAGCATCAAAACAGAACCCCACAAAGGTGGTGCAGACAAGCCTGGCAACAGCAAGCCCACCATGCCGCCTAGCGCTAGAAATAGACCAACCAATTGCAGGCTGCGGAAACTTTCACCTTGCCAAATCCCATAGCCGATCATCGTCGCTTGAACAGCACCAAAAAGCAATAATGCACCAGTCGCGGCCGTTAAACTCATATAAGCAAATGAAAAACCAGCCGCGTATACGAATAGCGCACATGCAGATGGCCAATTTCCTTTACCCCTAGTTTCTCCCGCTTTTGCAGTGCTCCGAATGCTCACAATCAGCCCAAGCATCAAAGCGCCAGAAACCAAGCGAATCGTTGTAAAACTAGCAGCGTCGATACTGGTGTGTTTGAGCGCAAGACGACAAAGCAATGAATTCCCCGCAAACGCCAGCATGGCGATAGCCGTTAAGGCAATCGTTCGAATGCTAATCACTCTCAAAACCGCCTTTGAATGTCATTTAACAGCCACCCACAACAAATGCGCTGCACTAGCGATCAACACGGTGAATGTCAGCGTCATACCCGTCACTCGAAAAGCAAAATTCTCCCGCTGCTGACTCACGCCGTACGCATGCGACATGCGCCCAATCAGCAGCCCCATACACAGCGCATGCACGAACCACGCATACACCCCGCTTTGCTCCACCAAATAAATCATCAGCAAACTAAGCGGCACATACTCCGCAAAATTAGCATGCACCCGCATGGCACGCTGCATGTCTTTGTTACCCGCATCGCCCAAACCTATTTTTAAATTTCGGCGTTGGCGAATCGTACGGATACTCAGGACGATAAAGAATATCGCGAATATGGCGGCGTAGATGGGGAGGATGGTAGGGATGGATTTCATATGAATTTACTATTAGTATGATAGCACTTTAGGCAATAAATACGCCGGCTAGAGGTGTTTTTAAACCTTGTATTGGAATCTTAAACTTGAGGCTTCTCAAAATACTTCACCCCCGCCAACCCGCTGTAATCCACATCCTGCGTCCACAGCGTCGCGTCAAACTCTCTGGCCATGCTGTAAATCACGGCATCGGCCATGGCGAGTTTGTGTGTGCCAGCGATGTCGGCGGCAGCCACGGCGCGGCGGTCTGTCAGGTCTAGCACGCGGCCTAGTCGCATCACGTCCAAGCATGAAGCGACTACGCTAACGGGCAATTTGCGGCTGAGGAGTTTGTGGACTTCGTAAATGTTGATAGCAGGAACGAGCAACTGGTAACGCTGCTCAATCACGGGCTTGAACAATAGGCCACTTGCGCCAGCGGTGAAAAACTCAATCCAACCGGACGAATCAACGACATTCATCAAAACTCCCGATCTGGCTCTTTTTCAATCACCAGATCAGTAGGGTCAAGCTTATAGCCCTTGAGCATGCCGTAATAAGCGCTCATCGGCAGCTCGGCCTTGATCACAATCTCCTGCCCGCGTAGCTCAAAATGCAGCTTGGTCCCCGTCTGAATCCCCAACTGGGCGCGAATTTTAGCGGGCAAAGTGACCTGCCCCTTGCTTGAAACAATAGCGTCTGCGTGCATGCTTACCTCCTAATATTCCTTACTTATTTACTTGTAAGACTGTATAGGAAGTAAGGATAAAGTCAAGTAAGACCTAATAACTCCCATTTGTTGAGGTACTTGTTCTCGTTGTCACCGAACTTAAGCATCGGTGTGTCCTGATGCTGCTGCCCTTTAAGGCAGGGAGTTTTGAGCCAGCGTTGGTGAGTAGAAAGACGAAAGCGCTGAGCCATATTGAGAGAGGCCTAACGTTTGAATTCACCGGCGGTGCGCGGCTTCATCGCGCAGCGTCCGGTGGAATGATGGGTTGGGCAGATGGTATTGCCAAGATTCCTATTTTGCGATGGTATTGCCTGGATAAATCTTTTTCCAGACCGAGCGCAGGCTCCCATTTTCCATGCGATTGTATGTGCCATCGCCATTGTCAAAAACCTGCCCGCAGCGATCTGGTGCAGGAGGCCAATGGTTGCACCACTCGCCTGAATCAGTAATGCGCCAGGTGCCTGGATAATTTTTGCCAGTGCTTTCGTGGTGGGAAATGGCTGATCCATCGGGGGCATAATAGATCTTGAAGTTTGTGCTCTTGGCAAGGGAGTGGAGAGCGATCGTATTTCCTGAAGCCAGCTGTTTGATCTGCTCGCCGCTAAGCGGCGTACCCGCCAAAGCATGCACTGAAAAAAAACCGACAACGACCAGGGTGGACAGCAAAGTTACTTTGTTCATATTTATCTCCTCATTTGTCTGCCTGGGTTGGAGGGTTGGTTATCCGCGTGGCAGGGTGCGCGGCCCAACGTCCCGCATTACGCGCGCGCGCCGCTCTTGCGCGCGTCGCGGTACATGCGGCGGTTAGACCCCC
>JANMTB010000146.1:0-11096 GCA_031390045.1 Polaromonas sp. | reverse complement strand
TGCGCCAGCAAAGCTTTCTTCTTGGCGCGACCAACAGGGTGAATCACTTGTGTGATGCGCTGCACAGTGGTGTTGCGTGGGGTGACTTGAATGTGCAACGGATCGTTGAGCAAATTGGCGGCCAAGTCGCGTATCTCGTCGCTAAAAGTGGCTGAGAACAACAAGCTTTGCTTCTCTTTTGGCACCAAGGCCAAGATTTTCTTAACGTCATGGATAAAACCCATGTCCAGCATGCGGTCAGCTTCGTCCAAAATTAGCATTTGTACTTGACCGAGGTCTAGCATGCCTTGCTGTTGCAAATCGAGCAAACGACCCGGAGTGGCGACCAAAATGTCCACGCCTTTTTTAAGCTTGCTGATCTGCGGGTTCATGCCCACGCCGCCGAAAATAACGGTCGAGCTGAGCTGCAGGTATTTGCCGTAGGTGCGTACAGATTCTTCAACCTGTGCGGCCAGCTCGCGGGTGGGTGTGAGCACCAACACGCGAATGCCCGTGCCGCCAAATTTGTTTTGTGCACTGCGCGACATGGAGAGGCGATGCAGCATAGGCAGCGTGAAGGCTGCGGTTTTACCGGTGCCGGTTTGCGCGCCACCTAAAAGGTCGCGGCCTTCCAAGACGGCCGGAATGGCTTGGGCTTGAATAGGAGTTGGGGTGTCGTAGCCTTGTTCGAGTACGGCTTTCAAAATGGCAGGAGCCAAGTTCAATTCAGAAAAATTCATGTTAATAAGAGGCGCTCGTCCGGAGCGCTAGGGTATCAGCCTGTCGCAACACACATAGGGTTGCACCAGTCAAAGGCAGATGAAAAGCAAAATTGGATAAAAAGTTCTGACAAAAAGAAAAGTGGGTTTTTGGTTGAAACCTACAAATTTATCAGAGTGATTTAGCCCCAGCAGGCTGCTGGCGTTGCGTACAACTGGAGTGCGCAACTTAGTGATTATCGCACAAATGACTAGGCATGTCCCTTAAAAGCTATTTTTAGCGATTAGTTGAGCTTGATGCGTTGTAAGCCGGTTGAAGAAAGTTGTAGCACTTCAGCACGGACTGGCGTGGCTTTTAAGTCCCAATCCGTCATAACAAAGCGTTCAAAACCGTTTCCCAAGTCGTGATTGGCAGGCTTGTGAGTGTGACCGTGAATCATGGTTTTAGCGTTCGAGGCTTGTAGCCAAGCCAATGCCGCTACGGTATCGACGTCAGCATATTCAAGTAAATTTTGCTGATTTTTTTGACTTTCAGCTCGCATGTGTCTGCCTATGGCTTGGCGTTCAGTCAGCGGCTTTGCCAGCTGTGCTTGCTGCCAATCGGGTTGGCGTACAACATCGCGGAAAGCAAGGTATTGGGTATCCGCCAAACACAGCATGTCGCCATGGGTGAGCAAGAAGCGTTGTTTGTTAAACGTCAAAACGGTTGGGTCTGCCAGCAGCTCTGCGTTGCAAGCAGTCATCATTTGCGGACCAATTAAAAAGTCACGATTCCCGTGCATGAAATAGAGGTTTAAGCGCTTACCAGCAGCTTGAAGTACCAAAGCGCAACGTTCTTCAAAGTTCAAATCGCTTGACTGCGAAGACAAATCAGTGCGCACACTGTCGTCACCCACCCAAACTTCAAACAAATCCCCAAGGATGAAAACGGCATCAGCTGCAGTAGTGCTCATGTAGCGCTGCCATCCATCAAAGGTGGCAGGCTCTGACTCGCTTAGGTGCAAGTCAGAAATAAAGTCTACCGTGTGCCAATGTTGCAAAGCTAGGAGCTTTGCAAATTTGGGCATGGTAGGCATCATTGAATTAAAGTGACGGAAGGTAGGATCGCACTAAAGCGCGATGGCTTTTGCAATCACAACATCGTCTTTTGGCACGTCGTCATGAAAGCCTTTTTTGCCTGTTTTGACGGCTTTTATTTTGTCGACCACGTCGTTACCTGCTACGACTTTGCCAAACACGGCATAGCCCCAGCCCGATCCTGACGGCGATGTGTGGTTCAAAAAGCCGTTATCAGCCACATTGATAAAGAACTGCGCCGTTGCAGAGTGTGGGTCCCCCGTGCGCGCCATGGCGACGGTGTAGTTGGCGTTTTTGAGACCGTTGGTGGCCTCGTTATCAATCGCTGCGCCGCATGACTTTTGCGTCATGCCCGGCTCAAAGCCGCCGCCTTGCACCATAAAACCAGGAATCACGCGGTGAAACACGGTGTTGTTGTAATGGCCGCTGTTTACATAGCTCAAAAAATTAGCGGTAGATTTTGGTGCCTTGACAGCATCGAGTTCTAAGGTGATGACGCCGTAGCCGGAGATGTGGAGTTCTACTTGTGGATTGCTCATGGTTTGCTTTCAATAAAAGTAATAAAAGAATAGAAAGTGGAAATTTATTTAACGATAACTGCTGAGGTAACCGCGATGGCCGTTTTCGGTACATCGGTTGGGAAGGGACCGCCTGCACCAGTTGGCATACCTTTGATTTTAGTCACCACGTCCATCCCGCTGACGACTTTGCCGAAAACGGTGTAACCGAACAACTGCGGCGCATTCACCAAATTGGCGCGCGGGGTGTCTTTGTAGGTGCGGCCTTGGTATTCAAACGAAGGCACTGGGTCGCCGGGTGGAATCACGGTAGGGTCTAAAAACGCGTTGTCTTTGACGTTGATGAAAAACTGCGCTGTGGCAGATTGCGGGTCACCAGTACGCGCCATAGCCAACGTACCTATCACGTTTTTCATGCCACCTTTGGACAAGGCTGCTTGTCCCTCATGCTCAACCGGAGCGCGGGTTTTCTTTTCTGTATAGCTGGCATCAAAACCGCCACCTTGCACCATGAAGTTGTCAATCACGCGATGAAAAACTGTGCCATCGTAGTGCTTGTCTTTGACGTATTGCAAAAAGTTTGCCACAGTTTTTGGCGCTTTATCAGGATGCAGTTCAACCACAAAGTTACCCGCTGTGGTGTTGAATTGCACCTTGGGATTAGTCTCATATTTTGTCTGAGATATTGCTATAGTCGGCGTAATTATTGCCTGAACAGCTATATAAATAATAGCAAAATATTTGAAATTTAATATTGCATTAAGCTTGCGGATTAATTTATGCATCTTAAATAACACCTTCGAAAAATATCTTCCAATTTTTACTGTCTTTGCTGTCACGAATCCAGTATTGTCGTTTGGTAACGCCTCTCGTGCTACCTGCGATGACTTCATCAAAGGTCACTACCATGGTGTCATTTTGATCGTTCCATCGCATCAAGGAAAGGTTGGTTAAAGCAATATCGCGGCCCTTCAGTTTGCTTACTTCGACAGTTTGCGATGCCGTGTATTTTGCCAAATTCTTGCCATAGTTCGAAAAATCTTGTGTGTAAAACGCCATGAGTTTGGCCGCATCCGCCTTTACTTTTGTGGCACGCCATGACATCAATATTTGTGTAAAGTTGGATTTTTCACTGTCCAAGCTTGTTTTAGGAACCCAATTCAAACGCTCTGCAATCACCACGGGCGTGGTTCTTGATTTGACACTGGTCAATATACGATTGAGGTCCGGGTTGGCTAAAACCACACAACCGTCGGACGCTTTCGGTGCACGTGAAAATTGTTCTGACGGCGTGCCGTGCAGCCAAATACCGCTGCCTGTTTTTCCGCGTTTCAAATCAAGTGGATTAGGATAATTGATGGGTAATGCACCCACGCCATAAAAATCGACAAGCGAATTGGGGTTCAAACTGCCGGTAATGTAATAAACGCCAAGCGGTGTGCGTTGATCACCTTCCAGCGATTTTTCAACCCCAAATTTGCCGACCGAAATGTAGTAGTCGGAAACAAGTTTGACGCCACTGCTGGTGTTTTCAAATAAATACAAACGTGAGCGCGATGCATCTATCGCAATGGCATGTTTGTTACGCTCGGAGAGTGCTAAAAATTGTGACGGTATGCTGTTCGCTGGCGGTTTTTCACGCAGTGCTTTGAGACGCATTATGGACTCTTCACGTAATTCATTCAGCGCGGCGGTTGAAGCAGATGATTTAGGCATATCGCCAAGACCATTCACCGGCCGCACGAAGCTGCTGAGCAAGTCGCCGTGTACCAATTGCGCTAGTTGGAAATTAGGTTGAATCTTGAGTAGCTGTTCAGATTCAAGCAAAGCTTGGCGGTTTTGGCCTTGTCCAATGAGCTGGTAAATGCGCAGCAACTTGGCTTCGGCTTGCAAATCTACTTTGCGCTGTGCAATGTTTTTGTTTTTCCCGCTATTTAAGATCGAAGCTTTGTTGCTTTGTGCTACTGCTAAGGGCGCAAAAAGCACGCCACTGCACAGCAAAATGGTACAAAATAAAGCAGTGACAAAAGGATGACGGAAACAACTATTCATTCGGTTCAAAGGAACCTCCGCACGACGAAGGCCAAAAATCAACCGCCTGTTGATTCTTTAGCAATCAACCAACGATCGCCAACTTTGGTGAGTTCTAAAGTTTTGCGGCTGGAGGTTTGTAGAGCGTCTGCATCATAAGTTTGACGGAACTTGACCGTGGCTGTGTTGCCACTGGTCTTGGTTACCACATCGCTGACTTTGACGCTGATACGAGATTTACCAACAATGCGTGCGCGGCGCTCTTCTTCCCAAGCGCTGCGTGCTTGGTTTTTAGGTGTTGTAAAGTTTTTAGCATACGCACCCAAGTAACCATTCATGTCTTTGCTAGACCATGCTTTGGCCCATGCCTGCACTGCTTGTTCAACATCTTTGTCTGAATTGTTGGCAGCTTTAGTCGCAGCCGGAGCTGCTGGCACAGCGCTCGCAGCCGGCGCAGTTGTAATAACTGGTGCAGCTGGCTTGACAGCAGGCGCGACCACAGCCGCAGCTGCTGGCGCCACAACGGCAGGCGCAGCAGCTGGCGTAGCAGCAACCGGCTTAGCAGCGGCTGGGTTGATGCCTTTGCCGCCGGGTGCAAACAACTCACGAATCAAGGTCAGCTTGGGTTGCAAGGTGGTGGTTGAGCCACCCAGTTGCAGGGCTTTGCTGTATGCCTGGCTGGCCAAGTTGGCGTAAATATCGCCTAAATTCTCGTGTGCTGTGGAATAGCTCGGATTGGTACGAATCGCCATTTCAAGTGCCGCGCGGGCTTTGTCAAATTGACCACCACTGGCGTGCAGCACTGCCAAGTTGTTGTAGGGTTCTGGCAGCTCTGGGTATTCTTGCGTCAGGCTGGTGAACGTGCCGATCGCGTCTTGTTGTTTGCCCAGCTCGGTTTGAATCACGCCTTTGAGGAAACGCAGCTGCGGATCGCGCGGTTTGGCTGCTATGGATTGTTCGACTTTTGTCAAAGCCTGCGCTTGCTTACCAGCTTTCAGCAAAGCATTGACGTCATCAACATCCGTAGCATGGGCTGACATAGCGAAAATCGCCAGCGCACATGCGGATAAACGCACCAAGGGCATGAAAGTCATCGACGAGAGAAGTGAATTAGGGCGGAAACTGCGCATAGGTGGTCTTTTCTAACTGTTAAACTCAAACGTAAAGTGCAGGGCAAATTGTACCCGTTCGTGCGCCTATCTGACCCCTTAATCCATATACGTAACACTGTTCACTAGAATCAAGCCATGAGTTTGCGCATTTACAACACGATGTCTCGTGATTTGCAGGATTTTTCGCCGATAGAGCCCGGACATGTGCGCATGTACGTCTGCGGCATGACGATTTACGACCTCTGCCACATCGGCCACGCCCGTATGATGATGGCGTTTGATGTGGTGCAGCGCTGGCTCAAAACCAGCGGTTACAAAGTTACTTATGTGCGAAATATCACGGATATCGATGACAAAATCATCAAACGCGCCTTAGAGCGGGGCATCACCATTCGCGCGTTGACGGATGAAATGATCGCCGCAATGAACCAAGATATCGGTGCATTGCACATTGAAGCGCCTACCTATGAGCCACGCGCGACTGAGTTTGTACCGCAAATGTTGAGCATCATCAAGACCTTAGAGCAAAAAGGCTTGGCTTACCAAGCGCCCAGTGGCGATGTCAATTTTTCCGTGCGCCAGTTTCCAGGTTACGGCAAGTTGTCTGGCAAGTCCGTCGACGAGCTGCGCGCGGGCGAGCGGGTGGCTGTTTTAGAAGACAAAGAAGACCCTTTAGATTTCGTATTGTGGAAATCAGCCAAGCCGACTGAACCCGAAGACGCTAAATGGGCCAGCGAGTATGGTGTGGGACGCCCGGGCTGGCACATTGAGTGCTCGGCCATGAGTTGCGCCATGTTGGGGGAAACGTTTGATATTCACGGCGGCGGTGCAGATTTGCAGTTTCCGCACCATGAAAATGAAATCGCGCAAAGCGAAGGTGCCAACGGCAAACCGCTGGCCAACTTCTGGATTCACAACGGATTTGTTCGGGTGGATAACGAAAAAATGTCCAAAAGCTTGGGCAATTTCTTCACGATACGTGAAGTTTTGGCCAAATACGACCCCGAAACGGTACGCTTTTTCATGGTGCGTGTGCATTACCGCACAGGTTTGAACTACAGCGATGTGCATTTGGACGACGCCAGAGCTTCGTTAAAACGCCTTTACACCGCTTTGGATTCAGTCAAACCTGCTGAAATCACCATCGATTGGACGGATTCGTATGCAGCTCGCTTCAAGACTGCGATGGACGAAGACTTCGGCACACCCGAAGCCGTGGCGGTGTTGTTTGACTTGGCCGCGCAGGTCAACATCACCAAATCTGCGCAACTATCCGGTCTTCTGAAAGCACTGGGTGGTAGCTTGGGACTGTTGCAAAACGAACCGACAAAATTTTTACAATCTGGTGCTGCAAACGCACTTGACAGTGCGCAGATTGCGCATAGGATAGCTGATCGTATTGAGGCGAAAAAAGCCAAAAATTTTGCCTTGGCAGATGCGATCCGCAATGACTTGCTAGCGCAGGGTATTGTGTTGAAAGATTCGCCAACGGGTACAACTTGGGAAGCTGTTTGAATATGTCGTATACCTCTAAAAATAAAACAAAAATGGCTATAGCTGACGTATTTATTGTCTATATCGCTATTAATAATATAGCAAATTTAAATTAATTCGGCTTCTTAAGGCGGTATTCGAGCATGCAACCGACTGAGTTAGTTCCTGACTATTGGCACGACGCCTGTAAACATCTGAGCAAAAAAGACCGCGTCATGAAACGCCTGATCGTGCAGTTTCCTGGCGCTTCTATGAGCTCACGAGGCGACGCTTTCACGACGCTGGCACGCAGCATTGTGGGGCAACAAATTTCCGTCAAAGCCGCGCAGTCTGTGTGGGACCGGTTTGTGTTGTTACCCAAAAAAATGGCGCCGTCGCAGGTGCTGAAGTTGAAGATTGACGACATGCGGTCAGCCGGTTTAAGCGCTCGCAAAATCGAATATTTGGTTGATTTAGCGATTCATTTTGACTCTGGCGCGATCAGCAGCGACACTATGAAGACCATGGACGATGAAGCCATCATCGCTGAGCTGGTCTCTATTCGCGGTATTGGCCGCTGGACGGCGGAGATGTTTTTGATGTTTTACTTGCTGCGTCCCAACGTGCTACCGTTGGACGACATTGGGTTGATCAACGGCATCAGCAAAGGTTATTTTTCAGGCGAAGCGGTGAGCCGCAGTGACATTCGCGAAGTGGCAGCTGCCTGGGACCCATACCGCAGCGTGGCGACTTGGTATATTTGGCGTTCCTTGGACCCCTTGCCTGTGGCATATTAGAATAAATAAAAAGAGGAAAAAACATTGGCTAAAAAAACATTTCTCGATTTTGAGTCGCCGATTGCCGAACTTGACGCCAAAATTGAAGAGCTGCGCTATGTGCAAACCGAGTCAGCGGTCGATATCTCCAGTGAAATCGACCAACTGGCTAAGAAAAGCCTGCAGCTCACCAAAGACATTTACAGTGACTTAACGCCATGGCAAATCACCAAAATCTCGCGCCATCCCGAGCGGCCGTACACGATGGACTACATCAACGACATCTTCACCGATTTCGTGGAAATGCACGGTGACCGGCATTTTTCGGACGATTTGAGCATTGTGGGTGGCTTGGCACGTTTCAATGGTGAAGCGTGCATGGTTCTTGGTCAACAAAAAGGTCGTGACACCAAAGAACGTGCATTAAGAAACTTTGGTATGAGCAAGCCCGAAGGCTACCGCAAAGCGCTGCGTTTGATGAAAACGGCTGAAAAGTTCAAATTACCGGTTTTCACCTTTGTCGACACACCCGGTGCGTACCCAGGTATTGATGCGGAAGAGCGCAGCCAGTCCGAAGCCATTGGACGCAATATTTTTGAAATGGCGCAACTAGAAGTGCCCATCATCACCACCATCATTGGCGAAGGTGGATCTGGCGGCGCGCTGGCGATTTCAGTATGCGACCAATTGGTGATGTTGCAATACGCAATTTATTCCGTCATCAGTCCCGAAGGTTGCGCTTCAATTTTGTGGAAAACGTCTGACAAAGCGCAAGACGCAGCCGATGCGCTGGGCATCACCGCGCACCGACTCAAAGCACTTGGCATCGTTGACAAAATCGTCAACGAACCTGTCGGTGGTGCGCACCGCGATCACAAGCAAATGACAGCGTTTTTGAAACGCGCTTTGGTCGATGCATATCGCCAAGTGAGTGATTTGAAGGTGAAAGAGCTGCTGGATCGCCGTTATGACCGTTTGCAAAGCTATGGCAAGTTCAGCGACATCAAAGCGGATGCGAAAGCTGAAAAAGTAGGCAAATCTACGCAAAAGTGAGAGCAAATAAGCGTCAAAATCAGCAACTTTCGGCGTCATTGTTTATCATATTGTCATGTTAAAAAGATTTTTCACGCTTCTTGCCTATTCTTGTGCGGCAAGTCTTGCTCTGCTAAGCTCGCCAGCGTCCGCCCGCACTTTGTTTATCGACTTCAACAACGCCGACAGCGAAATTGCCGTCTTCAAGCAAAGCCACCAAGGCGTTGCCAATGAAGTGGTCGTCGTTCCGTCTTATAAACGCATCACTCAAAAGCAGCGCTTGCATGTGGTGAAGGTTAATGAGGCGATTGAAAGATTGACGGTGAAGGTGGGCGATTGCGCTGTTGCCGCTAATATGATTGTTAAGACGGCAGCCAAAAAAGACAAAAATTGTGATGCTTATTACGACCAAATTTTCGCTTTAGAAAAAGAGCGCGAAAAAACCACGGGTTACTACAATGCCGACGATTTGAAAGCCGAACTGCTGGCGTTGCTAGAAGACACCAAATCTGTCCCTTTCAACATGGTGGTCATCTCTGGTCACCATGAGCAAGGCTTTTACCGTGGCGAATTGACCGATGCCAAGGTAAAAGAGTTCATTGACATGATGGACGAAAGCCGCGCCCTGTTCAGCAAGGTCAACACCGTGGTATTTTTAGGCTGCGAAACCGGCACCAAAACCGTGTTTCAAAATACCTTGCTTGCGATGTTTCCATCGGTTCCTGTGATTTTGGCGTCTGAAGACAATGCACCCACGCGCAACGAAGCTCGCAATTTGGCTTACATTCGCCACGTCATCAATATTCGCCCCAAATTGCTGGCGGCCAGAACGGTGAAAGAAGTCCAGCCCTTGTTCAACAGCTTGCTAGCCAAAAACTGGCCTGTCAGCTTGCTCTGGCGGCAAAATATCGTGTTTTTCAAAGAATCAACCGAGTTGCTTTGACCCAGTCACTCCCTGAAGCCATCGCGTCATTCACGCCAAGTTTGCCCTTGGCGATTGGCTACAGCGGCGGGGCGGATTCAACAGCGTTGCTCCTCGCCTGTGCTCAAAAGTGGCCAAGCCAAGTTAGCGCCATCCACATTCACCACGGTTTGCAGGCGGCGGCTGATGATTTTGCAGCGCATTGCGAAGCCTTTTGCAAACGCATCAACGTGCCATTGATTGTCAAAAAAGTAGATGCCACACATGAACACGGCGAAAGCCCTGAAGCCGCAGCCAGAAATGCCAGATACAGTGCTTTTTCGAATAATAATACTGATGTAGCCGACGTATTTATTGCCTCTTCTGCTATTAAAAATATAGTAATTTGTAAGAGTATTGCATTGGCTCAACATGCAGACGACCAAGTTGAAACCTTGCTACTCGCTCTCAGTCGTGGCGCAGGTTTGCCTGGTTTGGCCGCCATGCCAGCAGCGTGGCAACGCGATGGCGTTCAGTACTATCGGCCGTTATTGCACGTAACGGCAGCGGAGATTCGTCGTTGGCTGGCAGCGCAAACCGAGTTTGGGGAGGGCGGTGTGCCATTCGTAGAAGACCCGACCAATACCGACGAATCCTTCACCCGCAACCGCATGCGTGCCAAACTCTTGCCCGCTTTGTATGCCGCTTTCCCCCAGTTTAGAGACACCTTTGCCCGAAGCAGTACGCATGCAGCGCAGGCACAGTTGCTGTTGAACGAGATCGCTATAGAAGATTTTTTAAAAACGGGAAATCCGCCAAATATCAAGAAAATTCAACAGCTTAGCGATGCCCGCATGGCTAATCTATTGCGGTTTTGGTTTAAAACAGCACACCAAACTACGCCCAGCACTGCACAATTAAGCCAGTTAATCGATCAAATCAAAGTCTGCACGACGCGCGGGCACAAAATCCACATCAAGGTGGGTAGGGGGTTTGTGCAGCGGCAGGGCGACTGCGTTCATTGGTACAATCCCTAAGTTTTATTTTTCATAAATTCCTATGGCTTTGATCGTTCATAAATACGGCGGCACCTCAATGGGCTCGACAGAGCGCATTGCCTTGGTCGCCAAACGCGTTGCCAAATGGGCACGCGCCGGCCACCACATGGTTGTTGTCCCCAGCGCCATGAGTGGCGAAACCAACCGTTTGCTGGGGCTTGCCAAAGAACTGGCTCCCGCCAAACCGGGCGACGCGTACAACCGCGAGCTCGACATGCTGGCCTCCACGGGCGAGCAGGCGTCGTCTGCTTTGCTGGCGATTGCATTGCAGGCTGAAGGTTTAGAAGCCGTCAGCTACGCCGGCTGGCAAGTCACCATCAAAACCAACAGCGCCCACACCAAAGCACGCATCGAGTCGATTGACGACAAAAAAGTCCGTGCCGATTTGGACGCAGGCCGCGTCGTCATCGTCACCGGCTT
>JANMTB010000136.1:0-6456 GCA_031390045.1 Polaromonas sp. | reverse complement strand
TGCCATTATCACCTTTGTGGCTTTTGAAGCCGCCTATTTCAGCGAAATCATGCGTGCTGGCATTCAGTCCATCCCTCGTGGGCAAGTGCATGCTGGGCAAGCGGTAGGCATGACTTACAGCCAAAACATGCGACTCATTGTATTGCCGCAAGCCTTTCGCAACATGCTGCCAATTTTGCTGACGCAAACAATTATTTTGTTTCAAGACACATCCTTGGTCTATGCCATTGGTGCTTACGACTTGCTCAAAGGTTTCACAACAGCTGGCAAAATTTATGGTCGCCCAGAAGAGGCTTATATCTTAGCCGCCGTGGTCTATTTTGTGATTTGCTTTGGCCTGTCATACATGGTCAAAAAATTGCAAGCCAAAATTGCCATTGTTCGTTAATGAATACGACAAATACGACAACATAGATTTAGCTCATTAATTTCGGAGAAGAACATGATTGAACTTAAAAACGTTTCAAAATGGTACGGCGCAGTGCAGGTATTGAATGACTGCACAACAAGTATTAAAAAAGGAGAAGTCGTGGTGATCTGCGGTCCGTCTGGCTCAGGCAAATCAACTTTGATCAAAACCATCAATGCCTTAGAACCTTTCCAAAAGGGCGAAATATTTGTCGATGGTTTGGCTGTGCATGACCCTAAAACAGATCTCCCTAAACTGCGCTCGCGCGTCGGCATGGTATTTCAAAATTTTGAACTCTTCCCGCACTTCAGTGTGACTGAAAATTTGACGATTGCTCAAGTTAAAGTACTTGGCCGCAGCGCTGAAGAAGCCAAAACCCACGGCTTGAAGTACCTTGATCGTGTTGGTTTGATGGCACATAAAGATAAATTCCCTGGCCAGCTATCAGGTGGTCAGCAGCAACGTGTTGCCATAGCGCGTGCATTGAGCATGGATCCTATCGCTATGTTGTTTGACGAACCTACCTCCGCACTGGACCCTGAGATGGTCGGTGAAGTACTAGATGTGATGATGGGCTTGGCCAATGAAGGTATGACCATGATGTGTGTGACACACGAGATGGGTTTTGCCAAGAAGGTTGGCAGCCGCGTGATTTTCATGGATGTTGGCGGAAAAATCTTAGAAGACTGCACCAAGGACGACTTCTTCGGCCACCCCGAAAACCGCCAACCTCGCACCAAAGAGTTTTTATCTAAAATCTTGGGTCATTGAGTTTGGCTAGTGGTGATGGTTTCCTTGATTGTGCTGCCAAACTTTGTAAGCGCAAAAAAATGCTACTAAACTTGTAGCAATAGAGGCATAAAATACGCTGGGTAGACCGTATTTTGTACTTAATAAACCACCTGCCAAACCACCCAGTACACCCGGAAAGCCGTAGCCAATGACAGTATAGAGCGCCTGACCTCGACCGCGCAACCGTCCTGGAAAATGGTGCGATAGCATGGCTATGCAAACCGTATGGTGTGTAGCAAATGTAAATGCATGCAACATCTGAGCAAAGACCAATAAAACGATCACAGATGCACTGCTGGCAGTGATGCCCATGCGCAGCACCATGATGGCTGCGCAAACCATCATCCAGGCTGAAAGACTGAATTTAGGCAACCATCGGCTTTGGTTATAAAACCAAAATATTTCAACCACAACGGAAACAGCCCACAGCATGCCAATGGTCGTTTTGCTGTAGCCCAAAGCATCTAGGTACAAGGAGAAAAATACATAAATACCAATGTGCGACAGCACATGGAAAAACAATCCTGCAAAAAACCAGCGTACAGGTGCTTGTTTCAAAATCGGTAAAACACTGACTTTTTCTTCATGCGACGGCACAGTTTCTTTAAGATTAGGCAACATCCAAACGCTAATAACGACTGCCAGCAAAGTCAGCACCGTCCAAGCAGGGAAATGCGTCATACCAAATTGCTCAAACCATGCGCCTGCCAGCACCACTGTGGCTAAAAACCCCATAGAACCAAACAATCGCACGCGACCGTAGCGCTTGGAGTCAAACGCACCACCTTGGCTGACTAAATGCGCCATCGCCGCCTCACTCATCGGCATCATGGCGCTGGTGTGGGTAAACATGACAAATAATACTGCGCCAAGCCAAAGGTAGCCAAAGTCAACCCACAAGCCCAATGCACTGAGCAAGGCAAGAGTTGCACCATAACGTAGTAGCTTGACACGTTCACCGGTGTGATCGCTCAACCAACCCCAGCCATAAGGCGCAAACAAGCGCGTGGCAGCTTGAATGGAGGTGAACACGCTGATGGCAAAAATGCCGTAGCCCATTTCTTTGAGCCATAGCGGCAGATACGGGTTGAAAAACCCGATATGCGCAAAGTAGCTGGCGGATAGAGCTGCAAAAGGCAGTAACTGCCGCTTAGTTACAGGCGCGGCATGATCCATGAGCTTGCAAAATTCTAGATTTAAAGCTTCGGAGCAGCCGCAGCAATGGCTGGGCTGGCAACCACCACATCGCCACATTGAGCACGTTGACGCAGAGCATGTTCAATGACGACCAAAGCCAACATTGCTTCCGCAATGGGAGTTGCGCGAATACCCACGCAAGGGTCGTGCCGGCCTTTGGTGATGACTTCGGCAGAGTTGCCTGCCAGATCAATTGATTCGCGCGGTGAAATGATGGAGCTGGTTGGTTTGATGGCAATGGAGACTTCTAAATCTTGTCCCGTGGTGATGCCACCCAATACACCGCCAGCGTTGTTTGATTTAAATCCTTGCGGCGAAAGTGAATCGCCATGCGTGGTGCCACGCTGCGTCACGCTGCCAAATCCAGCACCGATTTCAACACCTTTCACGGCGTTGATGCCCATCATGGCGTACGCAATATCTGCATCCATTTTGTCAAACAGTGGTTCGCCTAATCCGACGGGTACATGGCTGGCTGTCACGCGGATGCGTGCGCCGCATGAATCGCCCGCTTTGTGCAACGCAGCCATATAACTTTCAAGTTCGCTAACATCTGCACATGGTGCAAAAAATGGGTTGCTGTGCACATGCTCCCATGATTCAAACGGTATCACCACATCACCAATTTGCGTCATACAACCGCGAAACACAGTGCCGTATTGCGCTGCCAGCCATTTTTTAGCCACTGCACCTGCTGCTACCATGGGCGCTGTCAATCGCGCCGAGGCTCGGCCGCCGCCACGCGGGTCGCGCAGGCCATATTTGTGTAAATAGGCGTAATCAGCATGACCGGGGCGAAATGTGTCCAAAATATTCCCGTAATCTTTGCTGCGTTGGTCGGTATTTTTGATCAACAAACAAATCGGGGTTCCTGTGGTTTTGCCTTCATAAACGCCGCTCAAAATCTCAACAATATCTGCTTCGTTGCGCTGCGTTACAAATTTAGAAGTTCCAGGGCGACGACGGTCTAAATCGGGCTGAATATCAGCTTCAGAGAGTGGCATCCCAGGCGGGCAACCGTCGATGATGCAGCCTATAGCTGGGCCATGGGATTCACCAAAGTTAGTGACTGCGAAGAGGGTTCCAAAGGTATTACCAGACATATAGTTGCTGATTTTACGCGCAAGTTCTGACCGAGCTGCCGATTTTGCACCTATTTTTGGGTTACAATACTGGCATGGCGGAGTGTGGCGCAGCCTGGTAGCGCACCTGGTTTGGGACCAGGGGGTCCAAGGTTCGAATCCTTGTACTCCGACCAACAGACAGTATAAAGGCCTCTAAGTAGTGATACTCAGAGGTCTTTTTCATTGGTAAATCATTTGTTTTCACACGGCATGGGGCCAAGAAAGGTCATATTTTCAGCGGAAGCTCAGGTATACGCTGCCGCAAGTTTTGTGTTACCATAATTTCCGTAAGCCACGCTGACCGGCGTTACTGACACCGGGGGGCCGCCAGATCGGCGAATCAACCAGGAGAAATGTATGAGCTACAGGACAAGCAGATGGCAATATTTCTTGATTGTTGTCTCGCTGTTGCCAGCGATGCCCGCCATCGCGGCTGCGGACTGCTCCGCAGATCCCGACAAGTATTGCTTCTGCATTTATGAGAAAGCGCTGGAAGACTTGCAAGAAATGCAGGGCAATTCGCAAGCGACTATCCTGCAGAAAGTGAAAGCGTTCAAGAAAGCGCTCGATCAGTGCTTGGGCAAAGGATGGGATAAGGTCACTGACGATTCCAAGAGTATTAAGAATTAGTAGGCTCGGTTCTGAGTGTTCAATTACATGAATGAGGAGACAGCTACGACAATGCCCTGGCTGAGACGATCAACGGCTTGTACAAAGCTGAATTGTTATACCGCAGAGCACCCTGGAAGACCAAGGAGTCATTGGAGTTGGCCACGCTTGACTGGGTGTCCTGGTTCAATCATCACAGATTGCTGGAGTCCATCGGCTATATTCCACCTGCCGAAACTGAAGACAATTACTATAGGTAAGTCGCCTGTCAGGCCGCCATCACGGTCTGACTTAAACCAACTGGCCACCACGGAAGCCGGGTAGATTCACTACGGAAATTCTTTAAAGGAATGATGATGATGAACTTACTACGCAATCTTATTACAATACTTTCGCTTGTTTCCTGCGTCGCAGCTTTTGCTCAGAATCTCGCTATTACCGGAAGTTTCGGACCAGGTGGAGCGGTTGACGTTGTTACCAGGAGTCTAGGCAAAGAGATGGGGACAATTCTCGGTAAGAGATACTATGTGAACAACGTAGGTGGCGAATTTGGAGCGCGCGCTATTCGGGAATTCCAAAGTGCACCAGCAGATGGAAGTAGCATTCTTGTCCTTCACGCTTCTATCGGTCAGGCAGTACCTGACTTGGGCGGACTTGTTCCTGTCGCGATGATAGTTGGGGAAACTACGCTGTATCGCTGGGTAGGCGTTTTCGCACCTGCAGGCACACCATCCAACATTGTGAATGGGCTCGAGCGTGCAGTAGTCAATGGGTTTAATTCTCCCGGCTATAACGCTAGCGTGGAATCATTCATCAACAACCCAATCATGCGCAAAGCCATGTTCACGCCGACCCCTGGCAATCGCGAACAGCTTGCTCGCCTCGTCGCGCAATCCACGGGTGGTGGAAGCGGATCAGTAAGTGGATCATCAGGTCCGTCATCTTCGATTGTGTCATCACCAACCGGCACATTACCCCAAGATGGGGCGTGTAATTTTGCAGGCTTCAATCAAAAGATTGCCGAATGGACGCGGCAAAATCCGCAGAAGTCTAATTGGGGGATGAACGATACGTATCGTTATTCATATTTCTTCGGCTTTGAAGGTCTAAAAATCTTGGAAAAGTACAGAACGTGCATGTCCGATGAGGATTTTGCTGCGAACTATCAAGCTCTTAAAGGTGCGCGAGACAAGGGTCGCGAGGGTTGCCTAAAAACATCAAGCACCGGAGATTGCCAGCGCAGCTATCCTGATAGCGCGGCCAGTCCCATCGTCAAACCCAGCAGTAATTGCCTGTCTCCTTTTGTCAAAGGAGCGTGCTAACGGTGTTAATACGAAGTAAGAATGTCAAATATAGTCATTAAGAGGCTTAGAAGCGTGTTTTGGAGGGCAGTACTCGCAGCCGCACCCATGACTGTCTACCAGAACGTGGGAAGTCCAGTATCAAAACTGCTCAGTACTGAAATAAATTTGATAGCGCAATTTAGCTCAAACCAGGATCAAACCACTCGACTGTGATCCTTCAATTTGTGGGTATCAAAGACAAAGCGGGGGAGCAGACGGGGGAAAGAATCGATGTTTTAAAAACAAAACCCAGCATTCATGCCGGTTGCGAGGTATCTTTAGAGCGGTTGTACTCGACCAAAAAATAACTGAATTAAAAAAGGGTCAGCAGCATTTATTTGCTTCTGACCCTTTTTTGCGTCCAAATATCTGCTGCTATGTTCTGATGCAGTGTTTTATTGACGTTCTTGGGAAAAATTTGGTGTGCCCGACTGGGTTCGAACCAGTGGCCACCGCCTTAGAAGGGCGGTGCTCTATCCAGCTGAGCTACGGGCACATTATTTCATTGTACCAAAGCAAAAGTTATACGACGATATGATACGTCCGTATTTTTCTCGTTATCTTTTCTGGTACTGGGCGCTGCCAAATAGTATGTCACGTTCTTTGTCACCTGTAATCGGTTTGCGTAAATCGGCCAGCACAGTCACGCCGCGTATCACCGCTGGGCGAGTTGCGATTTTGTCAAACCACGCTTTCAAGTGTGGGTAATCAGCCCAATCAATGCCTTGATTTTGCCAACTGCGCAGCCATGGAAAAATGGCTATATCCGCAATAGTATAGGTGTTTCCTGCTATGAATTTATTAGCAGACAAGCGTTTATCCATAACGCCATACAAGCGCTTTGCTTCGTTGGTGTAGCGATTCACCGCATACTCAATTTTCTCTGGTGCGTAGATTCTGAAGTGGTGCGCTTGCCCTAGCATAGGGCCGACGCCACCCATTTGAAACATCAACCATTCCATCATTTCAAACTTTGCGCGGT
>JANMTB010000130.1:0-20574 GCA_031390045.1 Polaromonas sp. | reverse complement strand
AGATGAATGCGGCGGTGATGGACCCGGCGGGGGAGGTGGATTTGGGGTTTAGGCGGCTAGTGGGGCATGTGGTTAGCAAGGTGTCTGGCTGCCTGTATTGCCAGGCGCACACGCTGCTGGGGGCGCATAACTTTGGCGTGTCTGATGCCAAATTGTCCGATGTTTGGACGTATGCAACAAGCGAGCTTTACAGCGTGCGCGAGCGGCTGGCGCTGGATTTTGCACTGGCGGCGGCCAGCCAGCCGAATGCGGTGACGGACAGCCAATTTGCCGAGCTGCAGCAGCACTGGAGCGATGGCGAAATCACCGAAATACTGGGCGTGGTCGCGATGTTTGCCTTTTTGAACCGCTGGAACGACACCATGGGCACCCCCTTAGAAGCCGCGCCACTGGCCGTAGCGCAGCAGGCGCTGGGTGAGCAGGGGTGGGTTGCTGGCAAGCATGTACAAAATACATAGCAGGCTGAAATAAGGGGTAAATATGGCTAAATTCGGCTCTAGCCGGCGTATTTATTGACTGAAGTGCTATAAAAAAATATAGTAAATTTCAGCTTTTAAAGATGTTTATAGCCACTCAAAACGGCTCAAGATTTATCTACGGCAAGATAAATTGAATATCCTTTGACCATTCGAGCGCGACTTTTTCGTAGCCAGCTTTGGTTAAATGGATTTCGTTGATCCAGTCGCCGCTTTGGCCGGACATGCGGGGCTGCGCGGGGGTGAGGGTGGTGACCAGATTGGCGGAGTCGAAGACGTTGATGTTGTCGTGCAGTAGGGCTATGTCGCGTAACAGGTCGCCAAACTGGTTGAATAATTGGCGCCCTAGGGTGGGCCAGATGGCTTCGGGGATATTAAAACTTTTGACGGCTTTGAATAACCAGGGGCCAAAGTTCAAGGCGTCGCCGGCATCGCGAATGGTGGGGAAATGGTAGGTGTGAAGGAAGATGGGGATATCTTCGTTGGTGGTCGTTGAATCGCGACAATCAACCAATATTTGAAATACGGCGTGAATATGGTTTTCAAAGGTTGTCCAACCAGCTGAGGACAGGTAACTGTCGCAAATGGTCGGATCACCCGTGATTTCGGCGGGGGTAAGGAACAATCGCAAGGCGGGGTCGGCTATATCTTTGTGGCCCAGCGCGTCAATCATGTCATTACCACCGGCAGATAATAAAATACCGTGCCACGGCTCTTTTTTCGCGCCAGATAATAAATTAACAAAGTTCGGTTCGCGGATGTTATCTACCATGCGCTTGAGCGTGACACCTGGGCGGGCGCAGTTGACGGCGCAGCAACGTTGGGAAAAATTTAGTTTTAATAATAAATTTGAGTTGCTAAATTGATTGATGGTGCCTATTGAAAACCAAGAATCACCTTGCGCCAAAAAGCGGTATTTGAATTGATTCAAAGCCGGGTCTGCGCCATCCGCAGGGGAGAGTATTTCGCTGGGTTGGAGTAACTTTAAGGTCGGCATGGTATTTCCTTAAATATAGCTTTCCATTAATTCGGCAAAATACTTGGTTTGTTCTCAGGATCCCACACCACGGCTTGGCCTTTGACCAACCAGGCGGTGGCAAAAGCGAGTATGGCAAAGGTTTCGGGGAGGTAGATATTTGGGCTTTCAGCGATGCGCATATAACCGATGGTGGCGAATGATAGAAACATAATTGCGCCGCAGATTTTGTATATTTTATTTCGGGTTAGTTTTTGCGATGTGGGGTGGGCTTTGGTATTCGCGCCAAAGCGGAAGAAAACCATATAAAAGGTTAATGCAAAGAATACAACGACAAATAATAAATGAAAACCTAAGATGCCAGTGCCTAAATAACAGGTATGGTTTTGCAAGCAGGGGTGTTTATTGATCAATACTTCTGCAAATTCAGGATTCATGGGAAACAAGCCAATGCCGACCGCTGCTAAACCAGCAATGAAGGCGATGATGTTGTCGCTCAGCTTGTCGGTGCGGTAGCAGGCCAAGAGCACGCCTACCAGCACCAGCGTGGCGACAAACACGTCGCGCATGCTGGTGTAGTAGTAGGCGCTGATGGAGTTGGTAAAGGTGATATCTTCACGAAAATAAGCACCAAATTTCACCCACGTGGGCATCAGCAAACCGATGTAGCCGATGGCATTGCGCAGGTACCAGTACGAGGTGATGTTGCTGTTGTCGGGCGAATACATATTGCGCTCCTATGAAGATGCGCTTATATATTAGTGAGTAGTTAGAGCCTTGTAAAGACGCTATCTTGAGTAATATTGCCAAAATATTGATGATTGTCAAAGATTATTTTGATAGTTCTGACATTATCAAAACTATCTTTAGGAGAAGTCATCATGAAATTGCAAAAATGCTTGATCTTGTTTGCTTTGCTGGCGGGCGCAACAACACTCACAGCAAAAGAAGGCGATGCAAAGGCTGTCGAAACGGCCAAGGTGTCCACGCAGAACGTGCAGGACGCTGCGAAGAAAGCGGCCGACGAAGCCAAAGAGGCGACCCTGAAGGCCGCTGAAGCTGCCAAACTGGCGGCTGAAAAGGCTGAGAAGGCTGTGAGTGAGGCCTCGCAGAAAACTGCAGAAGCTGCCAAAGAAGCTGCTCAAAAGGCCGAGGATGCTGCAAAACTGGCAGTAAACAAGACGGCAGAAGCCACCAAAAAAGCGACCTCAGCCACCAAGGATGCCGCCATGAAGGCCGAGGGTGCCGCTAAAAAAGCAGCTCTGGCTACCAAAGAGGCGGCAGTGAAGGCCACAGAAGCCGTCAAAAATATGGCCAAAGCTAGCAAAGAGGCGGCTCAAAAAGCAGCTGAAGCCACCCGAGATGCTGCGAAAAAAGCATGGGACGCCACCAAATTGGCAGCTGAAAACGCACTCGAAGTAACTCAGGGCAGAATGATTCAAAAGTGACAAAGCCTGAAGTTAGGGATGCGGAGTCCGTAAAATCACGGCAACATGGAAAATTCATCCAACAAAGGTTTAAGCGGACTAGCTGATTTAGCGCAATTAAATGGCTTGGTCATCAAAGAAACACCGCCAATTTCAGCTGTAGATGTAGCTGCTGCTGCAGAGGTAGCGGAGAAAGCTCAGCGAGCGAACGACGTGGTTCGCGTGCAGCGCGAAACCAAGGGCCGAGGTGGCAAGGCGGTCACGTTGGTGAAGGGGATTTCGTTGCCCGACAACGAGTTAGAAGCCTTGGGCAAACAGCTCAAAGCCGCTTGTGGTAGTGGCGGGACGGTGAAAGATGGGGTGAATGGCAGGGTAATAGAGGTGCAGGGCGACCATATTGACCGCATTGTGGCGCTGCTGAACGCGCAGGGGTATCAGGCAAAGCGGGCAGGAGCATAAAAAAGCCGGCTGTGAGGTATAAATCCTCATTAGCCGGCGTATTTATTGCCTAAATTGCTATAATTAATATAGCAAATTCACTGCAAATTCACTACAAAATTACTGCTTGATAGCCTCAACTTGGATCACCAAGCGCACGTTCTTAGGGAAGCCCCAATCCACGCCGTAGTTCATGCCGTAGGCAGTGCGGTCGATGGTGGCTTCAAAGTCGCCACCGCAAACTTCGCGTTTCAGCATCGGGCTGTTGTAGCAGTTGAACTGGCTGGCTTTTAGGGTGACGGGGTTGGTTTTGCCGAGCATAGTCAATGTGCCAGCAACTTCAGCCACTTTGTCGCCGTTAAACGTTATGCCTGTGGAGACGAATTTGGCGGTTGGGTGGGCTGCTGCGTTAAAAATGTCTGGGCTTTGCAGGTGTTTGTCAAAGGCGGCTGTGCCAGTGTTGATGGAGGTGATGTCTAAAGTGATCTCAACTTTGCCAGTTTTAGCAGCGCGGTCAAACTCGATTTTGCCGTCTTTTTTGTCAAAACGACCTCGGTTTGTTGAGGTGCCGAAATGGCCGATCTCAAAAGTAGCGAAGGTGTGGGTCGGGTCAACCGCGTAAGTGGCGGCGTTGGCTTGGCTGGCACCTGCGAGCAAAGCTGCAGCAGCTGTGAGGGATAAAACTAAAGAACGCATCGAAAAGTCTCCAAAAGGTCAGGTTAAAGAAAAGGGAAAACAAGAAAGGGAAAGAGAAAAATTCGAATTTGAAAATGACAGTTCAAGAATCAAAGCTTATTAATACCTGTCATAGCCAGCTTGAACTTAACTTGCACCGGGTCGGCCACCATCGAGGTATCAGCCCATTCACCTTCGCCGATTTTAAAAGTCAGGCGCTTGATGGCAAAACTGCCAATTGCTGTGGTCACAGCCGCTGCGCCGGCGCCGGTTTGTATCATGGTGATGGGCACCACCACATCTTGCGCCAGGCCTTTGACGCTGAGTTTGCCCGCGGCTTCGTACTTGCCTGCGCCTAGCGCTTTGATGCTGCTAGAGACAAAGATTGCTTGCGGAAACTTGGACGTATTGAACCATGTCGATTTTGGCAACTCGGCATCTGTGGCAGGGTCACCAATGGTGGTGCTGGCAATATCGACCGTGAAAGTGACTTTGCTGGCATCTAGCTTGGCGGCGTCAAAGTTGATTTGAGCGTCAAACTTTTTAAACTTGCCGTCTACAGGCACACCCATTTGCTTGAAAGTGAAACTTACATCGCTTTGCGCGGGGTTCAATTTTTGCTGTGCGTATGCGGGCTCTGCTGCAAGCACGAGTAGCGCTGTCAGGGTAAAGAAAAGGGGTTTCAATGTCATGAGATAACTTTCAAGTACGGTCTGGAAGCATTCGGTTGATCAAACCGTCTTTGTCAAAAAAGTGGTGTTTGCTGGCCGCAGCAATGTGCAACGCCGCCATGGCAATCAGTGAAAACGCAGCAATGCCGTGCACTTCTTTGATTGATTTGGCAAACTCTTTGTCCACCGCCATAAAGTCAGGCAAGGGCAGCACGCCAAATAAAACGACCGGAAAGCCAGCTGCCGAGCTGTAAGCCCAGCCCAGTAGCGGCACGGTAAAAAACAGCGCATACAGCGCGTAATGTGTGGCATGGTAAGCCTTGCTTTGCCAGTTTGGCATGGCAAGCTCAATGGAAGCGGGCAGTGCAGGCGGGCGATGCGTTAAGCGCCACAGCAAGCGAAGCAATGACAAAGCTAAAAACGTGATGCCAGCCCACTTGTGGTAATTGTAAAGTTTGAGCTTGAGCGGCGACACCGGCAAATCAGACATATAAGCCCCAACCGCAAAGATGCACAAAACCACCAGCGCTAGCAGCCAGTGCAGAAAGATAGCCACGTTTGAGTAGCGGCTAGGCGCTTGGGCTACAAGATTTGCGGCTTGGGTTTTAGCGGTGGTTGAAGTTTTGGTCATAAAGTAGGTGAATGCACGAAGTTTATGCGCAGAATAATGCAAAAAAGTTCAGGAAAATTGTATATTTCGTTCAAAAAAAATGAATGTAATTATATTTTATTCATTGCGTCTTTTGAGTTCAAAAACTTTTAAAGCTCGTTGATAGCTTCCACTTGAATGACCAAGCGCACGAATTTAGAGAATCCGAAGATCAAACCATAGTTCATACCATAGAGGCTGCGGTCAAGGGTGGTTTCGAAGTCACCACCACACCCTCGCGCTTCAGCGTGGGGTGCTGGTAGCAGTTGAAGTTGGTGGCTTTGAGCGTTAAGGGGTGGGTTTTTCCCAGCAAAGTGAAGTTGCCGGCGACCTCGCTGACTTTGTCGCCCTCAAATCTAAATTGGTCTGTCTCAAACCTGGCCGTAAGAAAGGTGACTGAGTCAAACATCGAAAAGCCGGTCAAAAACTTGTCAAAAAAACCCGTGCCACTGTGGATGGAGTCAGTGAAAATATCGATCGTGATTTTGCCGGTTCTCGCTGCGCGGTCAAACGCTAACGTGCCTTCTTTTTAAGCAGTCGGCAGATTTTTGTCATACAGGTCTTTTCTAGACAGCGGCACAGGCAGTGTTGACGATCCGCGTTTCGAGGCCAGCACTTGGTAGATACCCGTGCCCTCGGCTTCAAACTCCATCGCACACGCCGCCATGTAAAAGCGCCACACGCGGTAGGCGTCCTCAGACACGTAGTTTAGCGCGGCATCGTGGTTGGCTTCTAAGCGTTTTACCCATTCGCGCAGCGTCATGGCGTAGTGAATACGCAGGTTTTCGACATCGTGAATCTCAAATGTCGCTAGCTCCATGCCGCGCAAAATGTTGCTGATGGTGTCTAACTCACCCCCCGGAAAAACGTAGCGGTTGATGAATTCGGCGTCCAGCGTGGGGTGCCAGCCCTCTTCATCATGGGTGATGCCGTGGTTTAAAAACAAGCCACCTGGGCGCAGCAAGCGCATCACGGTGGCGTTGTAAACCGGCAAGTTAGCCAAGCCCACATGCTCAAACATGCCGATGCTGGAGATTTTGTCGTACACGGCTTCACCCTCAACATCACGGTAATCGCGCATCTCCAGCGTCACCAAGTCTTGTAAACCAAGGCTTTTCACACGCTCAGAAGCATAGTCAAATTGGCGCTGGCTCAACGTGATGCCGTGCGCTTTCACGCCATAATTTTTTGCCGCCCAGCAGACCATGGCGCCCCAACCGCAGCCAATGTCTAAAAAGCGCTCGCCGGGCTTCAGGCGCAACTTGCGGCAGGTGTGCTCTAGCTTGTTGCGCTGCGCCTGCTCTAAGCTGTTGTCAAGTGATTCAAAGTAGGCGCAAGAGTAGACCATTTGCTCGTCCAGCCACAGTTTATAAAACGCGTTGGACACATCGTAGTGAAACGATATTGCCGCGCGGTCGCTCAAGCGGCTGTGTTTGTGGGCTTCGTTGGCGTCAAGCGAATCAAGTTTTCCAACAGCCGCGATGACGGCGTCCGCCGTTGTTTTAGCCGGCAGTCGTAATGCATCCAATACCAAAACAGCGCGGCTTCTAATGGGCAATGACAGCTTTTGTAAGTACGGTTTGAGGCGCAAGCCCGCATACAAATCACCCTCAAAATCAACCAGTCCGCGGAAATACGCATCGACGAGCGTGATCGGGTTGCGCTTCAATACCAACTTGCGCAGCACCGCGGGGTCGCGTACGACCAATGTGAACTTGGGCACCGTATCGCCGAAAACATAGTGTGTGCCATTCCACAAGCGCAGCGCTATGGCACCTTGAAAGTTGTGCAGCAGTTGTTTGACGATACGCACTGTCGCATTGATGTGCTTCGAATCAGAACCCGTGTATTCGTCCAAAAGTGCGACCGAAGGCATAGTTTGTCTCCAATAAATTCACGAATGAAAAAAAAATCTACAAATCAACGAATAATCATGACCGGCTTGCTTGACTGCGCCGCCACTTTGCCAGCAACGCTGCCCAAAAACAGTTTCTCAATGCCGCCACGCCCATGCGAGCCCAGCATGATCAGCTTGGCGTGCTCTTCCTCTGCGGTTTCTAAAATCGCTTTGACAACAGAGGAATTCTCGACCAAACGCGTTTTCACTATCACCGGATCGCCGCCAATGCTTGCCAAGTGGTTGATGTGAGTAAAAGCTCTAGCAGCATGCTTGCGACCCGACTCCATGAAAGCCTCAAAACCAACAAGGTTCATCTCAGCACCGCCCATGTAAGGGTAGGGGTCAATCACATATACCACGGTCAAATGCGAGCCATGCGCCCGCGCCATGTTGATGGCCATTTGAGATGCATGCTCGGATGCAGTTGAGCCATCGGTTGCGAAGAGTATGTGTTTGAACATGGTTAGCCTCTCTTTTTTATGCTGAAAATGAAGATATGTTGCTTTTGATGCTTCTAGATACTCCCTCTAAACCAAGTTATTGTGTGTAGGACAGAGCCTCGATTTGGCAAAGCTCAACGCGAAATCAACCCACGATCAACGCACTATCAACACCGGCTGCGTCGCGTGAGACGACACTTTGTTCGCGGTACCGCCCAAAAACAGCTTTTGCAAGCCGTTTCTGCCATGCGAGCCGACAATAATCAAGTCTGCCTCTTGCGTCTGTGCGGCTTGCACAATGCCTTTGTAAGCGACCACGTCTTCCACAAGCAGTGTTTCAAAGGGTACAGTAGCACCTTCAGTTTTAGCTAAATCGGCGATGTGGGCAAATGCCTTGACCGAATGCTCTTGCGCCGCACCCATATAAGCTTGAAACCCCAGCGGATTCATTTCGCCCACCCCCAAATAAGGGTAAGGATCAACCACATACACCGCAGTGAGTTGAGCGGCAAGTGATCTTGCTAAATTGACCGCTACAACCGCAGCGTGGTCTGATGCTGCAGAACCATCGGTTGCAAAAAGTATTTTTTTGAACATGGCGATCCTTTTGGGTTGGAATACTTGAAATATTACGCGAAATTCATGCATCATGCTTGATTTATGTCAAGTCACTGACGAATGCGCACACTGAAACCAGCCCAATACGACGGGCAGCCTGTGGTGAGTGCCGATGCGGGGGAGAGTTGGGTGACGGTATCACAAAATTTGCCGCCTGTTGAAGTGGTTAAATTTGCGTAATTATTAAGTCATAAATATGCCTCTAGCCAACGTATTTATTGCCTAATATGCTATTTAAATCATAGTAAAATAACATAAAAATTTATGCCCAATATGCAAAACAGAATCACCACCAGCTTCGCCGCCCAAGGCCTCATGGCAACCCTAGGCGCACAGATTGCGCTCGTGCAAGACGGCGAGGTGCATATTTCGCTGCCATTCTCTAAACACCTCTCGCAGCAGCACGGCTACGTGCACGCCGGCGCGATTACCAGCGTGATTGACAGCGCCTGTGGCTACGCCGCCTTGACCAAAGCGCCAGAAGGCTACAACGTGGTGACTGCTGAATTCAAAGTCAACTTCATGCGCCCAGCCATTGGCGAGCGGTTTTTAGCCGTCGGCAAAGTGCAAAGCGCGGGGAAGATGCTGACGGTTTGCACTGGCGAGGTGAGGGCGTTTGCTAATTCGGGAGACGATTTCAAGGTCATTGCGCTGATGCAGGCGACGATTGTGAATGTGAAGGGGTGATTTTATGGGCATTTTATGGCTATAGCCGGCGTATTTGTTGCCTGAGTAGCTATGAAAAAGATAGTTTATTTACAGGCGATAATGGATAATATGAATGAAAATAAATCTTTATATTCGCCAAATAAAATGGTGCAAGAGTTGTTCGAAGCATTGCGTCGGATGTGCAATCGGCTTTCAGTCTAACAAGACGCATCAATAACAAGACAAGATTCTGCGCTTTGTATTATTTTGTCTGTCCAATGCGTTGAAGTGTTTTTTAATATGTACTTTCGCACTATAGCTAGCGAAAGTGAGTTTGAGCATATTTCTGAACGTTTATTGGTCGATCTAAAAAACACTAAATTGGACTAGAACAAAAAATCAAACAGTGGCCAGAGTTGGTTTTTGGGAAAAAACTAAATTTGGACAAAGCCGCAGGACAAAGATTTGTCGCTCTAAAAGATTTACGCCACAAATTAATGCATTTCTCAAGTTCGCATGAGTCTATTTTGCTTCAAGGTATCGCAGTTCATGGGCTTGCAGATGCAAGCATCTATGATTTTTTAACTGCAAAATCAGCTCTTGAAGCTTTGCAAGCAGCAGAAGATTTCATATGCGAGGTAATTAAGCTACGCGGATTATCATATGAAAAACAGATACTAAGCTTGCGATTATGGGTGGGTTCTCAGCGCTAAATAAATACCTTTAGCCCGCGTTTTTATTTGATAAATTGCTATAAAAATTATAGTGAATTCTACTTCGCTTCAACATTACACTGCAACCTCAACAGCGCCATCGCGTCATGCAAGTTGTAGTCAAAATCGCTTTTCAGGGTGCTTTGGGCGTCGGTGATGAATTCTTGCCACATCTCGCAGAAGTCATTTTGGTAGGATACAGGCGCGTGTTCGCGGATGTAGGCGATGGGCAAGTCGATATCTAAGCCAGACTTGCGGATTTTCTTGATTAAGGCGGTGGCGGATTTCTCGGTTAACAGGCTGATTGGCTTGCTGCCGGCTGCTATGGTCAAAAACAGGGTCAAAAGCGAGCCGTCGTCGCTGTAGCCTTGGGTGGCTTTTTGCCAGGTTTTGCTACTTTGCTCGATGCGGGCGGCGTGTTTGTCGTCTACTTCGCGCTCATAAGTGTCCACCTCGCTCAGCGCGTCTTCCACCCAAAAGTAGCGACCCATGAAGGCGGGTGTTTGGTTGAAGAGTTTGCGGGCGGGCAGGCCTGGGTCTAGCAGCTTGGGCAGGTCAGTGATGACGGATTTGCGGACAGCTTCCACCACTTCGATGAATGCATCTGGCAAGTTTTTCGGCAAAACGGATGCAGCGAGCGATTTCTTGACTTCAGCAGCCGGTTTTTTACGCAAAAGCGCGATCAAACGCTCAAAACCCGCCCAATCTGGCAACTTTCTGTTTTTCGCAGCTAGTGTGAGCAAGGCCGTGCGGATGACGGCTTCGGCGTCCATGCCGGCTTCTTCTAGTTGCTCTTCGTCAAAGCCCAGCTGCTCGGCCAAGTGAATCGCGGCGTCAACAATGGCTGCGACTTTTTGGCGTTTACCTAGTTCGGCCTGAAACTCGGGCAAGGTGCGCAGCGTCCATTTGGACAGCAACGGAATCTGCTCATCGGTAAATTCCGTGCGCTCATTCATACCAAAATGGCTGTTTTGGGGCAGGGTGATGAGGTCTTTCAAAAGCGTAGAGCCGGCTTTGGAATGCGACAAAAACGAGTTGTCGCGCAGCGATTCTGCTGCCAACTGCACATTACCACCCGTGCTGTGCTCTAGGTACAGGCTGACGAGGTTGACGATGCGTAGTTTGGCTTGCTCGATTTCAGGGCGCAGATACTCGCTGCCAAAATAGCGCGCAATTTGCACCATGCCTTTGGGCGCTTCGATTTCAATCGCTTCCAACTTCGCAGCCGGAATGATGCCGTGCTGCACGCCGTATTGCAGGGCTTTTTCGAAGAAGGGGCGGGAATCGTAGACGGAAAGAGTCATTTAAATAGCAGATTCTTCGTCATCTTCCAACGCCGCTGGGGTGGCTTTGCCTCTGTCGGTGTCGCCGGTTTCCACTTTGCCGTCGTCTTCTTCGCCTTCGTCTTCGCCCAAGCCAGCGTCATGTGCGCGGGCTTTGGCGCGCAGGACGAGGATCATTTCAATGAACAAATCGGGCAGTCGGTAGCGCAAAATCCAGGCGAGTTGCATCCAGTCTTGGTCGGCAATGTCGTCTTCGTCGACTTTTGGTTTGGCATACGACTGGTTGTAGAGCGCCTCTTCTGACAGCATTTCGCCATCGTCTTCCATGGTTTCATACGTGCCTGATCGGGCAAAGGCTTCGACGCGGCTCCATTTTTCAGAGAAATAGTCGGCTAGGGCGTCGCTGCCGCCTTCTAAATCGCCAATCGCGGTCAAAAACTCGTCGGTGTCTGCGCCGTCGCGGAACAAAATCGAATTCATCATGCCGCGCAAATGGGTGCGGGACAGGTCTTTGTACTGCTTTTCAATAACGACGGCACGGGCGAACTGCGTTGGGCTGACCAGCAGGTTGACGACCGATTCCTTGGAATTGTCATACTCGCGCATCACCGCCAAAATGTCTTTGGGCGGCAGCTGCTCTAAAACCACCATCAAAGCCTGGTCGCCCTCGGCGTCCGCCAGCTCGACCAGCGCATACTCCGCGCCCACAATGTCGCCAGCGGCGATGAGCGCTTGAGTTTTGGTGATCAGGGCGAGTTGGCTGCTGGTTTGTTCGGTCATATTTTTCCTTATTCTTTTCTATCAAAACCCTGCTCAACCATCCAATCTTGCCCCGCTTCCTCGCGGGCTTTGGCTTCTTTGTTGGCTTGTTTGTCGTGTTCGCTGTCGTAGTCTGCGCCGCCGTCATGGTCTTCGTTGTCGTCGTCTTCTTCGTCGTTTTCATGCAAAGGTGGGCGATGAGTTTTCTTGTGGAACATGTACTCCAGCGCGGCGGCGACGGTCATAAACTGTTCGCCAAACGGCTCTTTCAAAATGACTTTAGCGGGCTCTTTGGCCCAATCGGCCACGGTGACAACCGCATTGAGTGTGCTCCAACCGGGTAACTCGTCTACTTCAAAACCGAGTAAATCATCCATCACGGCGGGTAGTTTGTAATTGAAAGCGTTGTGAAAAATCACGGCCACCATTTCGGGGCTGAGCTCTATCATCTGCTTCAAAAAGTCCAGTTCCTTGCGCTTTTCAGCGAGGCGTTTTTTGAGAACGTCTTTGCCCTCAGAGTCCGAAGTCAGGTCGTCAAGCTCTGACTGGTAGCTGGTTCGTAAGAGTTTGAAGTAGGGGGATATGTTCATGGAGTCCTTGACATTCATTGTTTTTTTAGAGTTTTTCAGTTAATAATTTACTTTAATAAATACTTATAACTATATGTTTTAATTGTTTTTAATTATATTTTATTATGTTTTTAAATCAATATTTCTGAAATAATTGTGCCAAATGCCTTGCGCTGTTTCAAGCGGATTGTCCAGCAAATTACGTCGTCGGTTGTCGTCGTAAGCTTGGCGTTTCTCAGGGTCAACCAGCACGTCGTAAGCGGCTTGAACAGTGCGAAACCGGTCTGCAGCGTCTTCTGCATCGTTGCGATCAGGGTGGTAATAAGCGGCTTTTTGGCGATACGCCTTCTTCACGTCGGCAAGCGTGGCGCTGCTGGCAAGGCCTAAAGCTGCATAGTGGTCTAACATGGGTAGGACAATCTTCAAGGGGAACACTTGAGTATATGGGTGTTTTTGGCACAATATCAAGTTATGAACCAACCCGATCTGCAGCGCCTAGTCACTACCACCATGCCTTTCGGCAAACACAAAGGCGTCTTGATCGCCGACTTGCCCGGTAACTACCTCAACTGGTTCGCCAGAGAGGGCTTTCCCGACAACAGTATTGGCCGGCTTTTGGCACTTATGCAAGAGATTGACAGCAATGGGTTGAGTGATTTGCTGAAACCGCTGAGAAACTCTCAAAAGGGATAATTTAGGTAAATTTATAGATAAAATCGGCTGTAGCCGGCGTATTTATTGGCTAAGTAGCTATTAAATTTATAGTAAATTTGTACTTGAATCCGCCTGCATTAAATTAACTTCTTAAACATCACAAACGCATCCACAAACCCCAGTTTTTGGTGCTGAAACACCCCTGGCAGTGTGCCGATGATGTCAAAACCCAGTTTCTGCCATAACCGCACCGCGCCCGTATTGGTGGAGACGACAGAGTTGAACTGCATCGCCCTAAACCCCATCTCAAGCGCTAGCTTTTGCGAATGCTCACACATTTGCGACGCAATGCCTCGGCCTTGGGCTTCCTTGGAAACAACATAGCCACAATTACACACATGCGAACCTAAGCCGGGTTGGTTGGGTTTGATGAAGTAGGTGCCGAGGATGTGGCCAGCTTCATTGCATGCCACAAACGTGGCTGCTGGTAGTTCAATCCAAGCTTTGTGAATCTCAGACTCGGTGCTTTGGGGGGAGAATGTGTAGGTGTCGCCGGCTGAGAAAGTGGCTTGCAGAAGTTGCCAGAGGTTTGGCCAATCCGTAGGGTAAAAGCGGCGAATGGAGACGGGTTGATTGATGACGCTCATAAGTCCAGTTGGTACATGTAATAGTGCTTATCTCGCACCCATCCTGCGGCTTCGTAGACGGATTGGGCGGTGGTATTGTGAATGTCGGTATTCAAATTTAACCGAACTGCGCCTACTGATTTCGCAAAACTAGCAGCAGCTCTGAGTAAATGCGTACCGACGCCTTGTCCGCGACCTGCAGCAGAGACATAAAGATCGTTCAAAACGTAGACGCGAGCCATAGATACTGATGAAAACGTGGGGTAAAGCTGTGTGAACCCAATGGCAAGCTCGTCCTGAAAGGCCAGGAACATGACCGATTCGTTTAGCGATATTCGATGAGATATGAAATTTCTAGCGCCGACCAAATCAGGCGCTTTGTTGTAAAACTGGCGGTAAGCATCGAATAACGGGGCGATGAAGTCTAAATCGGAAATATTGGCCTGTCGCGTTGTTATGTGGTTCATATACTATAAAAATATAGCTATAGTCGGCGTATTTATTGCTTGAATAGCTATATATATTATAGCAAATTTTGGACTTTAACCCTTCACGTGCTTGTCAAAAAACGCCATCGTCCGCTCCCAAGACAATTTGGCGGCTGCCGCGTCAAACCTAGGTGTGGTGTCGTTGTTGAAACCGTGCTGAGTACCAGCATACACATAAGCAGTATGCGGCACATTGGCAGCTTTTAGGGCAGCTTCGTAGGCGGGCCAGGCGGCGTTGATGCGCTCGTCGATGCCTGCAAACTGAATCATCAGCGGCGCTTTGACTTTGGTGGCGTCTGCCGCTGCGGGGTGGTTGCCGTAAAAGGGGACAGAGGCGTTCAAATCTGGTAAACGAGTGGCCAAGGTGTGAGCAATACCACCGCCGTAGCAAAAACCTGTCACGCCCATTTTGCCAGTCGAATCCGCGCGAGATTTCAACCAAGCAGCGCTGGCCATGAAGTCTTCGATGATTTTCTTCTGGTCGAGTTTGGGGAAGAGTTCGCGGGCTTTGTCTTCATCACCGGGGTAGCCGCCTAAATGGGTGAGCGCATCGGGTGCGAAAGCCATGTAGCCGTCAACAGCCAATCGGCGGGCAATGTCTTCGATATGCGGGTTCAGGCCACGGTTTTCATGGATGACCAAAATGGCTGGGAGTTTGGCTGTGCCAGCGCTGGCGGGGCGGGCAAGCAGGCCTTTGATGCTGCCTGAGCCGTTGGGCGATTGAACCTCTACAGTTTGGGTAACGATGCGTTTGTCGTCTTTGGGGACGACTTGGGCTGCTGCAAAGTTGGGGCTGAGCGCCGCCAACAGCATGGCCGCTGTGGTGCCGGCGGTGGCGAATTTGGCTGCACCTTCGAGAAAACCGCGTCTGTCGATACCGCCGTGCACGTAGGCGTCAAACAAAATCAGCAGCTCTTGGTCGAAATCTTGTGCGGTGAGTCTTTGTTGAATTGTTGTGATCGTCATTTCAATACCCTCAAAGTTGATAAAAAAGCTAGCATACCTACAATTTGTGAATAAATAAATGGCTATGCTGTTGGCATGGCTATTTCCCAACCCAAATTACCGCAAATCATGCACGAAAGAAGGCAATTTTTACAACTTGCTGGCGTCGCAGCGGCTGGTGCTGTGAGCTTATCGTTGCCGCGTAGCGTTTGGAGCCAGACGGACAGTTCGCGTAAGTTTGATACCAACCCTTTCTTAATCGGGGTTGCTAGCGGGTCGCCCACGCACGATTCGGTCGTGCTATGGACGCGGTTGATAGACGCTGGATTCATGAAACTGAACTTTGACAGCAAGCCCATAGCCGTGCGCTGGGAAGTGGCGGATGATGACAAGTTCAGACGTATTGTGCAAAGCGGACAACATTTGGCGGTAGATGACTTAGCACATTCTGTCCATGTCGAAGTGCAAAATTTGCAGTCTGACCGCTGGTATTTCTACCGTTTCATGGCGGGTGATGCCGTCAGCGCTATGGGCAAAACACGTACTTTCCCTAAAGCAGGCGCAGCTGCGGACAAGTTACGCATCGCTTATGCATCTTGTCAGCGCTGGGAAACCGGGTATTTCAGCGCTTACAAACATATGCAATCTGAAAAGCTAGATGCGGTGCTGTTTTTGGGCGACTATATTTACGAATACCCCGGACAAGTAGGCTCGTTGCGTTTCCCAAAAGCCAATTCAAACGTCGGTTTTGTGATCAGCCTAGACGACTACCGTAGCCGCTATGCCCAATACAAAAGCGATCAAGATCTGCAAGATATGCATGCCGCCTGCCCTTGGTTGATGACGTGGGACGACCATGAGGTTCAAAACGACTACGCCAATTTGCAAGCTGGCTACAGCTCCATGGCTGATATTTTCTCTAACCCTGCCAACTTTGTCCAACGCCGAGCAGCTGCCTACCAAGCCTACTACGAGCACATGCCGATTCGAGCCTCAACCTTGACGCAAAGTTTGTCAGGATTAGCAGCCGGCGCTGAAATGCGGATTTACAACCGTGTTGATTTTGGTAATTTAGCGACCTTTTATCTGCTTGATTGCCGTCAATACCGTGACCCGCAAGTGTGCAACGCGCCCGGTGCTGCGGTTTCTGGTCAAGTCAACCCTGCTGAATGTGCGAGTTGGTTAGATCCGCAGCGTACCTTACTTGGCGAGAAGCAAGAAGCTTGGCTGCGCAGTGAGTTTGACAAATCAAAGCAAAGCGGTGGTGTGTGGAACGTGGTGGGACAACAATCGCTTTTTGGCCAGCGTGACAACAAGCCGGGTGAAGGCCAGTTATTGTGGAATGATGGTTGGGATGGTTACAGCGCAGCGCGTACACGTATGACGAATGTATTGCAAAAAAGCGCAGTTAAAAATGCGGTATTTTTAGGTGGCGATGTGCACGAAAATTGGGTTGGCCATGTCAAATCTGACTATGCACAAACTGTAGCAGCGAACGCAAGCGCAGCTGTTGGTGTGGAGTTTTGCGGAACTAGCATTTCTTCGCCTTCGTCATCTGGTGTCGCTAGAACCGTAGCACGCTTGACAGAAAATCCGCATTTTGTCTTTGCGGATGCTACATACCGTGGTTACGGCGTCGTCGAGTTCACGGGTAAACAACTCACTACCACCTTGCGTGGGGTGGATGATGTCAAACTACAAACAACGAAAATCCAAACGCTGGCTCAGTTTGTTGTACCCGCTCAATCAGCAGCGGGCAGGGCGGAGATAGAGCGGGTTTAGAAAAACCTAAGCCACAGTCTTAAAGAGCTAAATTAAGCAGCTAAGGCGACTGGCTGCTCTAAAACCCGGTCCAAAGCATCGCTCAAGAACTTGACCGAGCGGTCAACATTGTGCAGCTTGTCTAAGCCGAACAAGCCGATGCGGAAAGTCTGGAAATCGGCGCCTTCGTCACACATCAAAGGCACGCCAGCAGCGGTTTGCAACCCCACAGCTAAAAACTTTTTGCTAGACTGCATGCCAGCGTCTTCGGTGTAACTGACCACCACGCCCGGTGCTTCAAAACCAGTAGCAGCTACGCTCTTGATACCGCGGTTCTTGAACATGGCGCGTACTTCATCACCGAGTTGTTGCTGCTCTGCTTTTACTTTGGCGAAGCCATAGGCTTTTGTTTCTAGCATGGTATCGCGCACGCGGCGCAATGCGTCGGTTGGCATGGTGGTGTGGTACGCGTGGCCACCCGCTTCATAGGTTTCCATAATGCTGAGCCATTTTTTCAAATCGCAGGCATAGCTGGAGCTGGTGGTTGAATCAATGCGAGTTCGTGCTAATTCGCTCATCGCAATCAGCGCACAGCACGGCGAGCCGCTCCAACCTTTTTGCGGGGCGCTGATCAGCACGTCAACGCCAGCAGCAACCATATCAACCCAAATCGTGCCCGATGCAATGCAGTCCAGCACAAACAAACCGCCTACGCTGTGTACGGCATCAGCCACAGCACGCATATAAGCAGTTGGCAAAATAATGCCGCATGATGTTTCGACGTGAGGCGCAAAGAAGACTTCTGGCTTATCACGCAAAATTGCAGCGACCACTTCGTCGATCGGAGCAGGGGCGTAGGGCGATTGCTTGTCTGTGCCTTGCTTGCGCGCCTTAATCACAGTTTCTTTGGCGGGGATGCTTCCCATTTCAAAAATCTGCGTCCAGCGGTAACTAAACCAGCCGTTACGCAACACCATCACGTTCTTGCCAGAAGCAAATTGTCGCGCCACGGCTTCCATGCCATAGGTGCCGCTGCCAGGGACAACTGCCGCAGATCTAGCGTTGTAAACTTCTTTCAAGATCGTTGATACATCACGCATCACCACCTGAAAGTTTTGCGACATGTGGTTCAGTGCACGGTCAGTGTAGACCACAGAATATTCAAGCAGGCCGTTAGGGTCAACGGCAGGGTTCAGATTTGTAATAGGCAAGGTAAGCTCCTGAAATTAATTTCAAACGACCCAATCAGTCGCATGCTAACCATTTTAAGCGGAACTCAAAAACCGCGTGAATTACAGCCCTAGCCAACTCGTTAGCGTTTTTTCTGTGGCATCGTCTGTGGCAACAAAGCCCTTATAGCCTGATGCAGCCAATGCCTTTTTACCGAGATCAGTTTGATCCATGGTCAACAAAGACTCGCGTACCGCAGCGGTGCTAGCAACATCTAACTTGCTAGAAACTAACCAATGTTTGATAGGCATACCGCGAGACTGCGCACAGGTTTTGCCGCCTTTGTCTTTCCAAGTTTTAATCACAGCGCCTGAAGCGGTGGCGCCGTAGCTGGCAAATTTGTTGTCCACATAAAACGGTACAGCATCTTGAAAGCGTGTGATTTGTATGTTGACAGACTTGGAATCGACCGCTTTTTCACGCAACATGGCACGTGTCATCACCGCAGTAATAGAGTCAGCATCCGGCGTGACCATGTCTTTGCCACTCAAAGTAGACCAAGTGGTGATAGGCTGTGGCTCGTTGCACAAAAAAGAGACTTTGTAATCGGTAAAACCCGTTGTCCATGCAGCTGATTTGTAGCCACCAGCTTTGATGGCTTCAAACGACACGTGTGCGGGGTGAATAAAGGCGATATCCAGTTGGCCCTGCTTCAAGGCATCTCGCAAGCCGTTGTACGAGCTGATAACTTGGATTTTGACAGGCTGTTTAGTTGCCACGCTGATAGCTTTTGCTATGGGTGCAAATTTAGCTTCGATTTCAGCGTCGGTCGCGCGGTAAGTCACACCTTCAGTGACGCCGAGTACCAATGCGTGTGCAGATAAAAAGGTCACAGTTGAAGTAATAGCAATGGCTGTTTTAACGATTGAATTCATAAAAGTTATTCCATTTTTAGCGATTCATGTATACAAAAGAAATTTTTGCACTGCTTCGCAAGTTGTCATGGTGTAATTTTATGTTTCTGGTTGTTAAATAAATGTTCAATTTTTAAGAAAAAATACGTTTCTTATTTCTAAAGTATCCAGTTAATGCGTGAATATTGTAAGTAATCGTTGAAGCCCGCCTGAATTGATCGCCGCCATCGCCTCATTACGAACTTTAGGTTTCGCATGGTAGGCCACCGACAGGCCACCCGCATCCGCGCACAGCCGCATCATCGGCAAATCGTTCGCACCATCACCCATGGCAATCGCTTGTTTGGGTGTAATGCCTAAATCTGTGCATGTGGACAATACGGTGCGACGTTTCTCCTCGCCATCGCAAATCTCGCCCCAAGGCTGCATCACCAACTGGCCGGTGAGTTTGCCGTCTTTGATTTCCAACAAGTTCGAACGGGCGTAGTCGATATTCAGCCTCTCTTTCACCCGGTCCGCAAAAAACGTGAACCCGCCGCTGACGAGCAATACTTTCAAACCCTCAGCATGGCACGCATCGATCAATTCCTTCGCACCTGGGTTGATCTGCAGCCGCTCAGCGTAAACCGCTTCCATACTTGCCACGCTCACGCCTTCGAGCAGCGCTAAACGTCTACGCAAGCTGTCCTTAAAATCAGTAATCTCTCCCCGCATAGCCGCCTCAGTGATAGCCGCCACCTCCGCCTTGCGGCCCGCAGCATCGGCGATTTCGTCAATGCATTCAATATTGATCAGCGTCGAATCCATGTCAAACGCGATGAGTTTGAAGTCACTCAGTTTTAAAGGCGGAGCAAAGCCTTGGATGACTAGGCCAGGTGAGAATTCAGTTGCTTGCATTTTGACGAATTTCTATGATATCTACTATGATTTTTATAGCTAACTAGGCAATAAATACGCCGGCTATAGGTATATTTTACGAGTAAATTTAAAGTTTTAAAGTAAAGTTGCGGGTTTTTCAGATTTGACCTCAACTTTAGCCTCCACCTTTGGCAGCCCCAAACTCCGCAAAACATCCCGCACCATCAGCGCGCGGTCTTTGGGTTCGGGCAGGTCGCGCTCGATGCGTAGTTTGTCATTGCCGGTGAGCTTAATATGGCGGTTTTTTTGGATCAGGTGGATGATTGACATCGGATCAATCGGTGGGTTGGGTTTGAAGGTGATGTTGATGACGTGCGGCGCGGCATCTACTTTGACCACGCCGTAGGGCTTGGCCATGACGCGCAAGCGGTGCACGTCTAAAAGCGTCTGCGCCTGTGGCGGCAGTTTGCCGAAGCGGTCGACGATTTCTTCCAGCAGCGTGTCGATCTGCTCAGTGGTCTTCGCCGTGGCGAGTTTCTTGTAGAACGACAGCCGCAGGTGGACGTCGCCGCAATAATCTTCCGGCAACAGCGCCGGCGCATGCAGGTTGATGTCGGTGGTGACGGACAGCGGCGACAACAGGTCCGGCTCCTTGCCTTCCTTGAGCGACCTGACTGCTTCCGACAGCATCTCGTTGTAGAGCTGGAAGCCGATCTCCAGCATGTTGCCGCTCTGGTTCTCGCCCAGCACCTCGCCGGCGCCGCGGATCTCCAGGTCGTGCATCGCCAGGTAGAAGCCCGAGCCCAGTTCTTCCATCTGCTGGATCGCGTCCAGCCGCTGCGAGGCCTGCCTGGTCAGGCTTTCCTTGTCCGGCACCATCAGGTAGGCATAGGCCTGGTGGTGGCTGCGGCCAACC
>JANMTB010000066.1:0-45142 GCA_031390045.1 Polaromonas sp. | reverse complement strand
GACTACGGTGTAGCCACCGTGGTGTATGCTACCAACACCCGTAAGTTTGATGGCATGGCTGAGCACATGAACGGTGGCGGTGAAGACACCGATGCGGCGCAAGATGAAGCCATTGTGATTGAAGACGGTGACAAACGCATGCGGTATGACCGCAGCCACACGGTTGAGAACACCAGCAAACAAACCCACGTCAACGTCGCGGCCAGTGATTTGCATACGGTAGTCAACCCGATCATTGCACCGATTCAGACCAAGGGGGATTTGATAGATGTAGGCAGCAGCAAACTTGTTAGCAACGGCAAAGTCACCCGCCCTTTGGGCTTTATCCCGCTAGGCGGCACAGACAGCCTGACGCAAGAGAAGAAGAATGCCACGGCGGCGATGATTCAAAGCGCTGACAACGGTTTGTTTGGCGCAAACAGCATCGCAAGCACCGCCATGGCGGCGGCGGCCGTCATTCAATGGCCGACACTGGCAAGCGCGGGTACGCCAAACGTTTCAGACACTTTACCCGTTATGGAGCGCAGGTATGGCGCTTCTGACTTGCGTCCATGGAATGAGGGTGGCCTCAATGGTGCTGATGCTAAAAACGACGCCGTCAAAGCTCAAGAAATCGTTCGCCCTGCACTCAACAGCAACCCTGCCGGCAAAGGCACGGTTCAGCAAGACATCAACACGGTAGAAGTATCCACAGTGAAACTTGGAAGCATCTTGGGTGATGCGCCTGCAAGCACCACCAATGGCTACTTGATTCCTGGTGTGGCCGCTTCTAGCCTGACGGGTGAGGGGGCGCAAGCGGTAAGAGACAGCGGTATCAATGCGGACTTGATCTTGACTTACCCCAAAGTCACGGGTGAGCTGGTCGCCGGCACGGAAGACACCGGTTTGCGGTTTAGCAGCGACATGCTACTCGCCAACGACAGCACGGCTAACGGCAAAGCCTATGGCAGTTTGCCGGGTTTGCGTATCAGTAGTGTTGGGAATCCGGAGCATGGGCAGGTGGCGCTGGTCAACGGGCAGGTGGTGTTTATACCGGATGTTAACTACCACGGCAAGGCGACATTTAGCTACACGGTGACAGATCAGTATGGACTGTCTAGTACCGCTACAGCCACTATTTATGTTGAGGCGGTGAACGATGCGCCTGTTACGGCGGGTGAGTCTGCCACGGCGGCTGAAGATGCTATTCAGGTATTCAGCAGCGCAGACTTGCTGGCTAATGATTGGGATGAGGATGGCGCAACAGACGGACAAAGTCTGAGTATCGTGGGCGTCCAGGGCGCCACCCATGGTACGGTCACTTTAGAAAACGGCCAAATCAAGTTCACGCCAGATGCCAATTACCACGGCCCTGCCAGCTTTACGTATATGGTCAGTGACGGTATCACGCAAATCCCGACCACGGTGAATTTGACTGTTACCGCAGTCAACGATGCCCCTGTGACCAAAGACGAAGCCGCCACGGGGGACGAAGACGTGGTGATGGTCTACAGCCAAGCAGCTTTGCTTGCCAATGACACGGATGCGGATACGGCCACCGATGGCGATGTGCTGAGCATCAGCCGCGTCGGCAATGCCAGCCATGGCACGGTGAGCATGGATGCGAATGGCGATATTCGCTTTGTGCCAGATGCTAACTTCCACGGGCAAGCCAGCTATACCTACTGGGTCAGCGATGGGCAAACCGAAACACCAGCCACCCTACATATCACTGTTGACGCGGTGAATGATGCGCCTGTGACGACTGATGAAACCGCCACGGCTAGTGAAGACGCCACCTTGATGTTCACATCAGCCGCCTTATTGGCCAACGATACAGATGTGGATACCGCAACCGATGGCGATGTCCTCAGAATCAGCCGCGTGGGTCAAGCTGAGCATGGGACCGTGTTTTTAGATGCTAATGGCGATGTGCGCTTTGTGCCAGATGCCAATTACAACGGCCCTGCCAGCTATACCTACTGGGTGAGCGATGGGCATGACGGCGTCGATGGTGTGCAGCCTGTGCCTGCGACCGTGCATTTGAACATCTTGCAAGTCAATGATTTGCCCGTGGTCACAGGTGAAACTATTGCCAGTAATGAAGATGTGGTGCTGAGCATTACGCCGGGTCTGCTGCTAGCCAATGACCGGGATATTGATACCAACGCAACGCTAAACCAAGCCTCAGGTGCGTTGCAAACGCTAAGCATCAGCGCCGTGGGTGGTGCACAGCATGGTACGGTGGCGTTGCTGGCTGACGGCACCGTGCAATTCACACCAGAAGTAAATTATTTCGGCGCTGCTAGTTTTACTTACACGGTGGACGATGGCGCGGGCGGACAAGTACAAGCCACAGCAGTTGTCAACCTTGCACCTGTGAACGATGCACCTGATGTGCTGGGTGAAACCATCAGTTTCAAGGAAGATGAGATACAAACCATCAGCACGGCTGCTCTCTTGGCCAATGATACAGATGTGGATAACCCACAAGCTGCGCTCAAAATTGTCTCTGTTGATAGTCTGGGCGCAGCCACGCACGGCACGGTGGCTTTGAACGCCAATGGCACGATCAGCTATGTGCCAGATGCGAACTATTTTGGACCGGCTCAGTTTACCTACACGGTCAGTGATGGTGCTGGTGGCTTCAATGTAGGCACAGCTGATTTAAACATTGCACCCGTGAACGATGCACCTACGGCGCTAAGTGAAACAAAGACTTCGGATGAAGACCAGATTTTGCACTTCAACAAAGCTGCTTTGTTGATAAACGACCACGATGTGGATAACCCAGACAGTGCACTGACGATCAGTGGCGTGTCTGATGCCAGCCACGGCACAGCAACTATGGTGGGCAATAACATTGTCTTCACGCCAGATCTGAACTACAACGGCGCGGCAAGCTTTAGCTATACCGTGAGCGATGGTGTTGGTGGCAGCAGTTTGGCAACAGTCAGTCTCACCATCAATTCGGTGAACGATGCGCCCGTGGTGAATGATGAGCTGTTGTTCGGTAAACGAGACCATGCTTATACCTTGAGCCAAGCTGCGCTTTTGAGCAACGACACGGACGTAGAGACACCACGCGCTAACCTGACCATCGTCGAGGTTAAAAACGTTCAAAACGGTACGGCTACTTTGAACGCTGACCATTCAGTGACTTTTGTACCCAATGCCGGGTATGCGGGTCGAGGAACGTTTGAGTATGTGGTGCAAGACACAGACGGGGGCCGAAGTACTGGAACGTCGTTTATTGACTTTTCAGCTGTCAACATCAACCCAATTGCTGTAAATGACAGCATGGCAGGCTACCAAGATGCACGTACTGAGATTTCAACAGCGCAACTTTTATCAAATGACTCAGACCCAGACGGAACTGCAGCCACCACCTTGACCGTTGACCAAGTAGGCAATGCTCAAAATGGTACGGTAGAGCTGGGTACAAACGGCATTGTGACGTTTAGGCCAAATCCTGGCTTTTATGGAGCGGCAAGTTTTGATTACCGCGTGAACGATGGTGACGGCGGCGCGACTTGGGCAACAGGGTTTGTCACCGTGCAAAAGGCCAATAGTGCGCCTGTGTTTACAAATACGTGGGGGGATAACGGCAACACTTTTAATGCAACAAGAACTACGTATGACAACGAAGGGGCACTAATTGAAAATTTTTTATTAGTTGATCCAACAAGGCATTGGGGCGGATTCAGCGCTTATGATCCGGATGGCGATGCAATTTCTTACAGCGTTACTAAGAATTCATTTCAGTTGGAAGATGGTAGATATTGGACTACATATGGGATCGTGAAACCTAATTTCATAGTGCCAGAAACAACACCAGAGTTCTTATCGGCAAATCAATTGATAAATGGTGGCTATCCAGTAGCTGCGCCTGATAGATGGCAATACGTCGCCAATTTTGGTAGCACCTACGATGGTTTAGACTATTTTCAGATTGAAGCAACCGACACGCATGGCGCTTCAACAACGGCCATATTTGGTACACACCACAAAGGCGCTGCTGGCAGTGGTGGTTGTTTCCCAGTAGTTGTCGATACCACTGGGAATGGCATTGACTTGGTCAAGCCAGAAGACTCTAAAATGTTTGCAGACATCAACAAGGATGGCTGGCGCGACCAAATAGGTTGGGCTGCCAGCACGGATGCTGTGCTGGGTTACGACGCCAACATGGATGGCAAGATTGACCAAACCAACGAGGTGAGCTTTACCGGGTACTTGCCGGGTGCTAAGACGGATTTGGAAGGACTTGCTGCTTTTGACACAAATGGCGACGGCAAGATAACCAGTCTTGACGCAGAATGGTCTAAGTTCGGACTGGTGCAGGATGCCAATAACAATGGCATACAGGACGAGGGTGAGTTTGCTAGTTTAGACCAGCAAGGCATTGTGTCCATCGATTTGCACCGCGAAGGCACACCGGAACTGAACAACGGCAATGTGGTCTTTGGTACAACGACGGTCACTTACGTGGATGGTCGAACCACACAAGCAGGTGATGTGATGTTCGCAGGAAGAGGCATTGCCTTGCCCGACGATGTACAAGCACTGCTTCAAGCTGAAAAAGACAAAGCGGCTCTACTCAAAGATCAAAAAGATCAGGATTTGGCACTTGAACGTATCCAAGCGGAAGAAAAAGCCATCGCGGACAAAGCAGCAGCTGAATTGTTGGCAGCGCAAGAGCAAGCTAAAGCTGAGGCCGAAGCGCTAGCCAAGGCAGAGGCTGAAGTCAAATTGGCTGCAGAACGTGCTGAAGAGGTGCGCTTAGCAGATGTGGCTGCCAAGGAAGCCGCCGAAAAGCTAGCTATGGAACAAGCCGAACAGCTTGCCATGCAGCAGGCCAAAGAAGCGGCTGCACAAACCTTAGCTGCGCAACAAGCAACCGATGCATTGGCGGCAGCCGAGGCTACAGCTAAGACGGCACAAGAAGCTGCATTGGCGGAAGAAGCGGAATTGCGCCGACAAGCCTTGCTGTTCAACCAAACGGTTAACACCTCAGTAGATGTACTTCCAGCATTAGGTTTTGTGCCAAGTACAGACGCTATTTCTGGTCACGTCAACGACCCGAGTGGCACGCACTTGGTGGCAGCAAACGAAGAGCAGTTACTGACTACGTCGACTTTAACGGGAACGCGCGGATGAAAATCAGATTAGCGACCCCGTCTGATACAGATGCCATGATGCAGTTAGGTTTGCACATGCACCAAGAATCGCGCTTTGTGTCCTATCCCATGGCGCAAGAAAAAGTGCGTGAAGCAGTGCAGCAAATACTTTCTGAACCCAAAGCCAATTGCATTTTGTTGGCAGAACATGACAAGGCTGGTTTGGTGGGTATGCTGGCTGGTTGTGTCACCACATTGTTTTTTACAGATGTGTTGATTGCACAAGATCGCTGGTTTTACGTAGCCAAAGAACACCGAGGTAGTTCAGCCGCCTTGAAGTTGTTGGTAGCTTTCAGGCGTTGGTCAGAAAACCGTCAGGCACGAGAACTCAATATCAATATGAGCGTTGACATTGATCAAGCTAGGTTTAACCAATTCATGACACACATGGATTTCAAATCATGTGGCTCAAACTTTGTGTTGCCTTTGGCTTTGGTTAAACGTGAACAAGTCGCACATGCAATGAAGAGCACATGAGCTAGGTTCAGCCCATACCAGCCTCCATTTAAATATCAAAAACACCCCTCCATAAGAAGATAGCAGGAATCTCATGACGACAGACAACAAGACCTCTAGCGGTCAGGAAACGAGCTTTGCCTCGAAACTTGAGTTATTCAAACTCTATTGCACACTGCAAGGCTTGCATTTAGATGTGGGGCAGTTGAACCACCAATTTTCAACTGCGGATGGGAAATTTGATACAGCAGACTTGAACCAAGCTTTGAATGCCGTAGGTTTTGACAGCCAACTCAAAAAGGGCAGTCTCGATGCCTTGAGCAAAGCTGCCAGCCCTCTGCTGGTGATCACACAAGACCAGAGTTTTGCTATCGTTGGCGGTATCGATGCTAATTCCGTGGTGATTCAACGTCCTGGCAGTGCAAGCCCACAGCGTATCACTGTGGATGAATTCAAGAAACTATGGACTGGGCAATGGCTGCAAACCCAGCGCAGCACGAGCACAGTGAACAACACGGTCAGCAACAATCCAACTGAAGTGAGTAAATTTGGCGTTAACTGGTTTTGGAACTCCTTGAAGAAGTACAAAGCCTTGATGGGCGAAATCCTATTGGCGTCATTCTTTGTGCAAATCTTCGCCTTGATCACGCCTTTGATCTTTCAGGTGGTGATTGACAAGGTGCTGACACACCGCAGCTTGAACACCTTGGATGTGATGGTGATAGCTTTATTGGGTGTTTCTCTGTTCGAGGTGGTCTTAGGTGCTATGCGTCACTACCTGTTCAGCCACACCACCAATCGGATTGATGTGGAACTGGGTTCCAAGCTGTTCAAGCACCTGATGCATTTGCCGCTGAGCTACTTTGAAAGTCGCCGCGCGGGTGACACAGTGGCGCGTGTGCGTGAGCTAGAAAACGCCAGGAATTTCATGACGGGACAAGCCTTAACCAGCTGGTTGGATTTGTTCTTTGCTGTGGTTTATTTGGCGGTGATGTTCTATTACAGCCCAATGCTGACGTTCATCGTCTTAGCAGCTCTGCCAGTCTTCTTTTGTGCCTCATGGATCATTACCCCCATTTTGCGTAAAAACCTAGAAGACAAGTTTGCCATGGGCGCAGAAAACCAAGCCTTCTTGGTTGAAACCGTGACGTCCATGGAAACCCTCAAAGGCCAAGCAGTAGAGCCGCATTGGCAACGCGAGTGGGAGCGTCGTTTGGCCGATTACGTTAATGTGTCCTTTAATTCTGGCCATATCGCCAACGCCACCAACCAGTTCATCAGCTTTGCCAGCAAATTGATGACTGTGTTTCTGCTGTGGTTTGGTGCCAAAGCAGTCATTGATGGCGATTTGACTGTAGGCGGCTTGATTGCCTTCAACATGCTCAGTGGTCGTGTGAATGCCCCTATTTTGAAGCTCGCCTCATTGTGGCAAGACTTCACGCAAATGAAAGTTTCCATCAAGCGCTTGGGCGACATCATGGATGCACCAGCTGAGCCAGCCTTCCAGGCCGAACGAGCCACACCGCCAGCGATCAAAGGGCGTATCACCTTTGACCACGTGAATTTTAGGTACTCACCCAAAAGTCCGGAAATTGTCAGCGACATGAGTTTTGATGTGCAGCCCGGTGAAATCATCGGTGTCGTTGGCGTCTCAGGCGCAGGAAAAACCACCCTAATGCGCTTGATTCAACGCTTGTACACTCCAGAACGTGGCCGAATATTGATTGACGGCATGGATTTGAACTTGGTGGATACCAGCTGGCTGCGCCGTCAAATTGGCGTCGTCGGCCAAGACACTGTCTTATTCAACCGCTCTGTCCGAGAGAACATTGCTTTCTCTGATCTCAGCTTGAGCATGGACAAGGTCATGGAAGCTGCCAAACTGGCAGGTGCCCACGAGTTCATCTCTGAAATGCCCGAAGGCTACGACACCGTGATCGGTGAGCGAGGTAGCAAACTCAGCGGTGGCCAGCGTTCGCGCATTGCCATCGCCCGGGCATTGGTGACCGACCCGCGTTTGCTGCTGCTCGACGAAGCTACGGCCTCGCTCGATTATGAAAGCGAGCGGGTGATCCATGACAACATGGCACAGATCACCAAAAACCGTACCGTCTTTATCGTCGCCCACCGCCTGCCTACTTTGCGTTTGGCGAACCGAATTTTGGTGATTGAACGTGGTCGTTTGATTGAAGTAGGTAACCACAGCAGCTTGATGAAGCAAGGTGGGCGCTATGCTGACCTTTATCGAGCCCATCAGGTCTTGGATTTAGCTCTTAACAATACTGTCGATAACAGTTCGATCAAGCTAGCAGCCAAAGAGGCCAGCTATGTCTAAATCAATGCAAAAAGATATGAACCCATCCGTCCAATTCAACCCTTTCTCTACTGCGGCCTTGGCTTTGCAGTTAAAACCACCTGCATTTATTGCACGCATGGTGACTCTAGCAATATGCTGCATGGCTATAGCGGCCATCGTGTTTGCTTACTTTGCCATGATGGATATTGTGGTAACCACACAGGGGCGCGTCATTCCATCCGGTAAAAGCAAGGTGATCCAGCCCTTAGAAGCGGGTATCGTCAAAACGATTGCTGTGAAAGATGGTCAGAAGGTCAAGGCAGGCGATATCTTGGTTGAACTTGACCCAACCACCACAGGGGCAGACCGTGACCGCTTACAACGCGAATTGTGGGAAACAGAAGCCGATGCCGAGCGCCTCACAGCGATGCTGGCAGGTCAAAGCAGTTTCAGGCCAACGGCGGAGTTGCCGGCTGATATTGCCGCCAATGGCCAAGCCATGCTGGTGAACCGCCAAACTGAACAGCGTTCCAAGTTAGCGGCTTCAGATGCGGATATTGCGCGCCGCCGTGCGGACCAAGATGCTATCAACGCCAACCTCACCCAAATCCGCAACAGTTTGCCACTGGTAAAGAAAAAACATGAAATGCGTGAAGACCTCGCTAAGACGGGCCATATTGCAGAAACAGGTGTCATAGAGACCAAGTTAGAACTGATCAACCTAGAAAAAGAACTCAATGTACAAACCAACCGTTTGCAAGAGTCTGCAGCCAGTCTGAATGCTTCGACCCAACAGCGTGCGCAGGCCGTGGCCGAGTTTCGCAGTCGGGCAAGTAGTGAGTTAGCCGAAGTCAGCAAAAAACGAGATGCTGCTAAACAAGAGCTGATCAAAGCCAACCAACGGCGTGACTTGCAAGTACTCAAAGCACCTATCGATGGCATTGTGCAGCAAATGGTGGTCTCTACCGTCGGTGGCGTGGTCACGCAAGCGCAGGCGTTGATGACCATCGTCCCTGACAACACGCCCCTAGAAGTAGAAGCCCAAGTGATGAACCGTGATATCGGTCACGTCAAAGTCGGTCAACGTGTCATCAACAAAGTCGAGACCTTTGATTTCACGCGTTATGGCTACTTAGAAGGCGAAGTCCTGTGGGTGGGAACCGATGCGGTCGTTGACCAGAAACTAGGTCCAGTATACCCAGTACGTATCAAATTAGGCGGGCGTGAAACACCAAATGTCGTCAATGGTCGCAAAGGCTTGGTCACGGCGGGCATGAACATCACCGCGGATATCAAAACGGACCAACGCCGCATGATTGAGTACTTCTTAGCACCCATGTTGCGCTACAAAGAAGAAAGCCTGCGGGAGCGTTGAAATGGAAATGAAATCAAGGAACTATTCAAACTCAAACACGCTTAGCAACAGAACCGCTTTGTACTTTGCTGTGATGCTGGCATTGTCGGCGCAAGCCTTGCCGGTAAATGCTGAAGATCTAATAACAATTTATCGCCAAGCGCTTAGCCAAGACTCTGTTTTAGAGGCTGCCAAGTATGCCTTAGAAGCCGCACACCAAAAAATCCCTCAAGCGCGTGCAGGCTTTTTGCCGACGGTTAACTGGACAGCGAATCAAGCGAGGCAATCGGCTATTACTAAATTAAAGCCAGTCGAAACAGTAAAAGACACTGTAACAAATACTGATACAGAAGTTTTGCAAGAAGGGGTTACCAAGAGCACAGAGACAAAACCAGAAGCTGAACCACTAGACCGCGTAGTCAGGACTTACGGCTGGACTTTGCAATTAACACAACCCATTATTCGACCCGTTGCATGGATCACTTATACGCAAGCTGGTGCGCAGGTGCGGCAAGCGCAAGCTCAATATGGTCTAGCACAACAAGACCTGATTCTAAGGGCGGCACAAAGCTATTTTGATGTCGTTGTCGCCGAAAACAATGTGCGCGTGGCAGTGGCACAAGACAGCTCCGTCAACATGCAGTTGACGTTGGCTAAACGTAATTTCGAAGTCGGCACCTCAACCATCACGGATGTTCACGAAGCCAGATCGCGCTTTGAACTGTCTAAAGCACAACGCATTGGTGCAGAAAACGAATTGCAGGCCAAACAAGCAGAGCTAGAGCGTATCACAGGCAGCTTACCCGAAAAAATTGCGCCACTTCAAACTCAAGTGGTGCCACCCTTACCCTCGCCACCAGATTTAACATCATGGATCACCAAGGCCAAAGAGCAGCATCCTATGGTTCGTGTTCAGGAGGAAGCTCAAGAAGTCGCTAGCAAAGAAATCTCAAAAAACAGAGCGGGTCATTTGCCCACTTTGGATTTCACAGCGACACGTAGCTCTAACTTCTCATCTGGCAGTGCAAGCGCCCCCACTGATTTAGAGACACGTGCGAAATCCAATCAATACAGCTTGCAATTGGTTGTGCCCATTTATTCAGGGGGTGCGATTGATTCCCGCGTGAAAGAGTCTATCGCCACCTTAAACAAAGCCCATGCCGAATTAGAGAGTGCTCGCCGTCAAGTCGCGACCATGGCTAGGCAAGCCTTTTCTGGCGTAATGAATGGACATGCCCAGATAGAGGCACTGACAGCGGCAGTAACGGCCAGCAAGAGTTCCGTTGATGCTAACAAAATTGGCTACAAAATCGGTACCAGGATCAATATAGATGTACTCAACGCTGAGCAGCAACTTTTTGCAGCCATGCGGGATTTGTCGAAAGCACGCGTAGAAACTTTCATGCAAGGCTTGCGTTTGAAAGCGTCCATCGGTGTATTGAGCGAAGCAGATCTGGTTGAGCTCAATCAATCGTTGGATTTAGCTCAAAATGATGTAAAAATGCAAGATAGCGCTAATGTCCCAGCCCAAAAGAAAAGCAAAACGCCATAAATCTTGTCGATTGCCGAACCCAGAAAAAACCCGAATCAAAATAGTACAAACAGATTAAATTATGACAAACACCACCAACAAACCAACTAGTGCCCAACCGAGCGTTGGAGACATGAGTCCTAGTGAAGTCGCACGCTTGCTTGATCAAGCCAAAGTTCAAGCCAGTAAAGTTTTTAAGAAAATTCCTTTGTTAGGGCCTTTGACTTGGCTGATGATGCAGCAATCAGCTACCAAGCACACGTTGATCAGTGAGTTGGAATGGCGAGTGATGCCTCCCTTGATGCTGGAGCAAGCGAAACTGTACATGCGTGAAGAATCGCCCTTAGCCTTTGTTACTTGGGCAAAAATGTCGCCTGCTTCTAGTGACCGCTATCGCAAAGCACCGCATCACCTGATGTTCTCCGATTGGAATTCTGGTGACCAAGTTTGGTTGATTGATGTCGTGGCGCCTTTTGGAGGCGCGCAAGAGATCATGAAAGATATTCGTGAGAATGTATTTGCAGGTCAAACCATCCATCAATTGGTACCTATGCCTGATGAACCACAGAAGATGTTGACTTGGCCGGCGGTGGGCGTCAAATAGTGGTGCAACCCTGAAATCTGGCTGCGGTGTTGTCAACTTGTTAAGTCAAGACTGTTTTTGAGTTGCAATCGATGACGATTGCTCTCATGCTCACATCAAGGTGGAGCACGTTACAGGATCATATTTCTTCAAAAATAAAGTGTGATTTATTCAATTAACGAGTTGTAACGCTAACTAATCCAAAAAAACTTTACACCTCCCCAATATTAAATCAGCTACCAAAAAGGTAGTTTAGAAGTGGCCTCACAAAACCCGGTTACCGCTTCTATAACAGTGCGCATGGCGGCCATTTCTACACCTCAAATGAAGCCGAGCGCGCATACATTTTGCAAAATTTGCCTCAATATGCACAAGAAGGCATTGCTTTTTGGGCTTGGTAATTTATCTAAAGTGATTTAAGCTGCTGTCCCCAAGTAAAGAAAAAACGGTTGACAGTAGCGTTTTTACTTACGGACACGGCTACTTCGCCGGCTCAGTAGTCTGACATGCAGATGGACAAACAATTGGAAACTAGGTTAAAGGCTAAGGCACACACATCAACGCCCCTATGACCTGACCATCGTGGGGAATAACTACAACGCGGTCTGCATCAGCGTCAAAAGCGCCTAAAGAACGCAAGCAATCCGAGTAATTGAGTGCTTTCACATAGGCTCTCAAGTCGCAGGCATAGGAAAGCAATCAGAATACTCTCCATGCAAATGCGTCATCTGATTCATCAACGCTTGTGACCCAGTAAGACTAGCCAGCATGCGATAGCCAAAGTGCATGAGACCGTTTGAATTTCGAACCAGTTGCAATCCAAGTGTTTCAGGAAAACCTTCTTTGATCCGCGTCAAAGGATGGATGCCACCATGCACAAAAGAATTCAAACCTTTCATGGCGACAGTTTTAAATTCATTCAATGGTTGGATTAAGCCAATGGGTGCTTTGGTTTCAAGAGTTTTTAACATGTCAGCTGGACTAGGTAGATTATTTGCAGCATGCTCTGAATCGATATCAAGTTGAGTAGTCAACTTCGAAAGTTGAAGTTCATTACCTGCATAGAGTACCCAAGCCGCTCGCAGTAAGGCTTCGTATTGAAGACGAAGCAAGCCCGTTGCGGAATGGGTTGCATCTGCTGCAAACAAGACACGCAAAGAGTTTGCATGCTCAAGTGAAAGCAGACAGGCGTTGGCACAAATTGAAAGCCTAGACGTGTCATCAAACAATCTAAAAGCACTAGCATTCAAAGCTTCATCCAATGCTGTTTCAAATTCATCAGATCGCAGGAGTAATTGGTTCATTGAATGATGATATCTAAATAAACTTGGATCTTCGAGAATCATTTTTACAACAGAAATTCAAGTAATTTCGTGATTTGGATGCGTTTTTTCGAATAAGCAATATCGTTAAATACGTCTGCAAAAATTAATTTCAAATAGTTCTTGCACAGGGAATTATTCTGTTGTACCTTAGCGTTTCTGTCACTTCAAACGTACTGAAATTCATCACCATGTTTAACATCGCAAGCCTCGTGAACTATTCACAACTACATCCCGCCAGCATCCTCGTGTCGGTGATGGTGGCGCGTGTCATAAATATAAATACGTAGAACTCAAATGACAACCTCAACCATATCCACCGCATCACAACAAATTCCATCCAGGAGTTCGGGCACACCTTTCAAGCTGCCGCCGGTCTCGTACTAAACACTACGGGCGGCAGCGCCGCCCGGGCTCCTGACATGTGTCATGTCTCAGGAGCCTTTCATGTCGAACAACAAAGCTAATCAAGTACGCAAACTTTCTCAATCGTTCTTTGCACCGTTCCCTTCACGTTCTGACCCTTCAGAACAAGAGTTGTTAGCAAGTGACGGTGATTTCAAACCGCGTACCCAAGCCAAGCACACTGAACGGCTCAAACCCCCACAGGGCTACACCGTCATCAACAGACCGGTGCACAACGGTTTGGCATCGCCCAGCTACGTCCAGCTCCTAGTGCCCCTGAAGGTCAAGGCAGACATCAAAGAAGAAGCTAGGCTGGACTACGAACGACGCACTGCGCTGGCCATCCAAGAACAGATCGACCAGCTTGAGCAAGAGCGCTTGCGCCAAGAAATGATCGCTAAAGGCAAAGCTGCTGTAGAGGACAAGCAACCGCAGACTGAGCCGACAGCGCCAGCAACGCCAGCAAATGGTACAGAGCCAAAAACCGTCAAACCCGGTTTCAGTTTCAATGAGTTCATGCCGCCAAGAGAGCTTGTAGCTGGGACAGACTACGACCCCAAACTGCAGTACCCCGTCTATCAATTCGACGCTCCAGCGAAGCTGTTAGCCAGATCAAGTCTAAACACCCCAGACAAGGATATCCGCAAGCGGGATGACGAAATCCATAGAAAGATGACGGCTTCAAGCATGCTGCGTGATATCGCCATGCCTCAAGATATCGTGCAAGCACTTGATGCCCTGCGCTTGAGCCAGCCGCACTTTGGGGCGGTCATTGACCTGATCCGAGGTCAACTCTTACTGGGAGAGCGTACTAACAAGACCGTCCGTATCCCGCCGATCCTGCTAGACGGTGTCCCCGGTTTGGGTAAAACCCACTTTGCCATGGAGCTGGCCAAGGCTTTGGGCACGACCATTAAGCGTATCTCCTTTGACAGCGCTGTTACCAGTGCCACCCTGATGGGTTCAGAGCGCCGATGGAGCAATACCCAGTTTGGTGCTGTGTTTGAACTGATTTGTTTGGGTCAATATGCCAACCCCATCATCGTCTTGGATGAGGTTGACAAAGTCAGTAGTAGACAGGATTGGAACCCACTGGCACCATTGCATACCCTGCTGGAGCCCAGTACCGCCAAATGCGTCAGAGACATCTCGGTTGACTTCGAGTTTGACGCCTCCTTGATCACCTGGATTGCCACCTCCAACAGAAAACGTCTGCTACCCGACTCCCTGCGTTCTCGCTTCAGGGAATTTGACATTATCCGACCGAACGCCCGAGAAGCCATTCAACTGGCAACTGCAGTCGTCGCTAAGTCCTTTGCCGACATGCAACTGGATAACTTTGAGCCACCAGACAAGCAATGGGTTGTGTCTCTGTCGCATTTGACCGCCAGAGAGATCACCCAAGCCATGGAGCAGGCTTTAGCGAGCGCAGTGGATCGAGGGCGTAATCGGTTGACCGCAGCTGACCTGCCTGCAGACGTGCGCGCTGACGACGTTGATGAAGCCAGTGAAACAGGGAATGGCAAGGGTCAAACAGACCCTGACAAGACCTGGCTGCATTAGGACAAGCAGCCGCCAACCTCAAAAAACTTGAACCTACAAAGAAAGCCAACCATGACAAAAAACTACGACATCCATACCGGCGACCAGCTAAAGCAACTGTTTCCCTACCAATTCAGCCACCCTCATGTGATGTGCGAGTTCTACAGCGGCTGAATGCCCATCGTGGCGGGACTGTGCATGGAGCTCGAAATGTTGCTGGACAGCTTGGGGAATCAACGCAAGCAGTTCAATGGTCGCAGATGAAAGAAAAGATGGGTTCAGCACGGCTCTACTTCACTCTGGGTGACCAAAAAATCACGGTATTGGACTTCCATTACCCTGAAGGAACACTATCCCATCTGATGCTTCCTAAGAAGCCGACAGACTTGTTTGGGCAGATCCATGCTTTGGTGCAAGCCGCCCAGGAAGAAACTAAGACCACCTGTATGGTTTGCGGTGGCATCGCTAAGACCCAGAGCTACGGTGGCCACCTTCAAACCCTGTGCGAAGCCCACAGCCCAGATGCGATCGGTCAAGACATGGTGCGGGTGTTGCGTCAACCAAGATCGCCAACAGGAGAAGCATCATGATTCTCTTCTTGGATTTTGATGGCGTGGTTCACCCAGAACCCTGCTATGCCAAAGACGCCTTTCGCTGTTTACCCCTGATTGAAACCATCCTGCGGGACTTTCCACAGGTGGAGATCGTCATTTCGTCGACTTGGCGGCTGACATGGAAGTACGAAGAGGAGTCTATTCCCCAGATGCGCAAGCATTTCTCCTCCGATATCGCTCAGCGGGTGGTTGGCGTCACACCCGATTACCGCTACCTGGAGCGTGATACCGCACCCGATGGTTTATCCAATTACCAGCGGGAGTGGGAATGCGTGTCATGGATGCGCACCCACAGAGATCCTTGGACGCCTTGGTTGGCTTTGGATGACAGGCCTTACTGGTTCAAACCCTTCTCACCCAACCTGATGATCACGGATCACAAGACGGGGTTTGTGGCCAGCAACGAGGCGGAGCTGAGAAGAAGGCTGAGTGGGTTCGCGGATGCCTGAGGCATATCGATAGCAACATACAGATTTATAGCGGCTGTAACAGGCTTAGCAACCAAACCGAATGAAGTAACAAAGCAAATCAAGCAAGCAAAACAAAAAAGGTTTCCCATGAAAATTCTAGTTCTATCCGATTTACACGTTGAATACGCAGCCTTTGAGCCAGATGCTGAAGCTACAAGACAAGCGGATGTGGTGGTGCTGGCTGGTGACATCCATAAAGGGGTGATTGGACTCAGTTGGGCCCGAATGATCTTTCCTGAGAAAGAAATCATTTATGTGACTGGCAACCATGAGTTCTATGGCATGCATTGGGACATGCATTTGGCGCAGTTAAGGATGCACGCTGCTATTCACAAGATTCACTTCCTAGAAAACAACACCGTCATCATCAACGGTACCCGTTTCCTAGGAGCTACGCTTTGGACAGACTATGAGTTCTTTGGGCAATCCATGCGGTCTCAGGCAATGCGACTTGCTGAAAACAGCATGAGTGATTTTCGGTTGATTGAAGCTGATCAATTAAAGGTGAAGTTAGTTGGTGTGGCAGGAGAAGAGGATCAAATTCTCTCGCAAGAGGTTCAAATCAGACCTTTGTTAACACCTACCCACACAGTTCTAAGGCATAGGGAGAGCATTGCTTGGTTACAGGATGAGTTTCAACAAGAAAAATTAGACACAAACCAAGGCGCATTCAAAAAAACAGTTGTGGTGACACACCACTATCCCAGCAAGCGATCAACCGCAGCCAGATGGACGAATGATCCTTTGACCGCAGCTTTTGGGTCCAAGCTGAGTTTGGATCTGCTCACCCAAGCTAATCTCTGGATCCATGGCCATACCCATGATTCTTGTGATTACAGGCTGGGTGATTCTAAGAAGTCGGTACGCGTGGTGTGCAACCCACGGGGTTATCCCATGGGTTGGCACAGGGGTGACTTTGAGAACCCGAATTTCAATCCGGGATTGTTGATTGAGATTTGATGTTGAAATCGAAAAGCGAATGAATAAACCTAAACAAAAGGAGTTGCTATGACTATGCCAGATGAAAGAACCCGGGCACTAAGGTGGGCTGGAGAGTTTTTGCTCAAGATTCAACGAGGGGATGAATTCTCGCCTGAGATCAAACGAGAGGTCAAATTCATCCTCCGGCACTATCCGCGAGATTTTGAGATCAAGTGGCAGGCGGAGTTTGATGCTGGAAGAGCTCGGCATGTGGGGGAGCAGTGGCTGGGGCCGGAGGATGAAGCTAAATCATAAGTACAAAACGTCTCAAGATCATAGGAGCGACGCGACCCTTTGTGTAGAGAGTACACAAAGGTCTATAATTCGTCCACCGTTGTCCGCTTTGGCAAAGGCACATTCTCTTTAAACACCCAGCCCTCAGCGGTCTTGGCGCCATGGACGTGGTGCTCCAAGCTATCATTAGCATCCAAATCCTTGCAACCATTGTATATGTGGTAGTAGACATCGTAGGACACCACGACCATATCGTCATGGAACTCAACACAGGTAATGTCAATTCCAGTAATAATAGCGCGCTGTAGGTGAGAAATGTCTAAATCCAGTGCCCGGGCAAACTCTCCACGCTTGCCGTCTTTCTCTTCTTGAACCTCAGATTCGAGGTATCGTTCTAGCTCTCCTTCATCTTCAAAAAGCGGAATTAGTAAGTCGGTCATTTTGATCTTTCTAAAGTTAAAGTGGGACTAAACGCCTTGGCTATGCTAAAAAATCACAAAACTAGGCCAGACTTTCTTGTTCAACAGTAAAACCAGCATCCACGATTTCATCACCTAACTCGGGCCAGCCTGAAGCTGTTGCAAAATGTCTAATACGATCCAAAGTGCGCGCGGATGCTTTGTTCTGCATTCCCAGAGGAACATCAGTTGGGCTCATTGCAAAGGGTTTCAGCGTATGTCCAGTTGCAAGTACGACATTGGCTAGCGTTGCTGCGATTCTGAAACCACCTTCGTCAATATCACCCCAATGGAAAATCGAGACTGTTGACGGGATACTGCTCAATAGTCTGGCATACATGGCCCGCCATGCTGGGGATGGCATTCCAGCTGTATAGATCAGAAGAATGGGCTCATCACATCGCCGCTTGGCCTCACTATGAAAAGTCGTCAAATTCTCGATGGTCATGACTAGGGTGGGCGTTGAAGCCAAGCCAAGGACACTGTAGGCCGCAAAGCCTGCATAAGGCGCATCAAGCTGCGCGGTGAGCCTCGTTCGTATGATCGTCACATTGCCTGCCATAAGGATGGGCTGCTCTTCCCTGAAAAGTCCAATCTCCCCCAAAACTTCCGGAATCGGACGTGGTGGCGATTCAATGCTGCCCTGAAGCAATACATCGACTGGTGCGACCAAGCGCTCAATTCGTTTGCTGTTATTGAATAATTTGGCACTGGCTTCTCTAATGGGAATCGAGATAGCATCTTTAATCGCACGCTCTGCACAAAAGGAAATCACCCTTATTGCATTGAGCCATGTTTGAACATCGCTTGGCCCCAAGCTTCTGACTTTGCCCATAGCTGCCCATTTCTGAATGACTTCAGAGAGTACGGGGTGATTCCCTAAGTGATCATTGAGCTGCTGTGATGCCAAGGCTAAATGACTCGAATAAGGGGCTTGCCCGAGAAAGCGGGCAAGAATTTCCACGTCAAGAAGATCGATGCGCTGAAAGAATCCCCCCTCTGGATTGTGTTTATCCTTGGTTAGACTGATTGCACCCTGCCTGCCTGCTGCAAGCAAGGTGGTCTCGCAGAGCGACTTCTGAGGCAAAGACCGCAAACCATGATAGTCCGCCATGTGTGCGGCCGTTAACGCTGCAGCCCGACTTCGCACGCCAGCGGCAGCTTTGTTGCCTATTACCAGTAGCTTTTCAAGAAGTTGTTGAGCGATTGCATCCATGGTTAAGTCAAAGTAAATTTCAGGTACCGTATTGCTTACGCACGATTTCGAGCTCCTGCTCCAAGAGCGCCGGATCGAATTCAGGGAGATCTTCGCGGAACATCTGCCGCATGTTCTCTGTGATATCGGATGCATTAACGTCGATAACATTCAGCAGCGTATCTTTCTGGATTTCATAGTAGCGGTGCAGGAAGGCATTGAGGATGGACAGGTTTTCGCCTGGACTGGCCATCAACACCTGCAGACCCAGTTGTTCCAGGTAGCGCATAGTTGCAACGATGTTGGTCATATCCATTTTGTCGAAGGCCTCATCCAAGAGGATCAGCCTTGGACCATCCTTGTTGAACTCATCCAGTCTGTAGGCGGATGCCAAGGCGGCACCAGCAATGACATAAAGAGGCGCCCTGTGCTCACCACCAGACCCCTGACCAAGTCGCTTGCTGAGCATGCCAATGCTCTTGGACTCGCCTGTTTCTGGGTTTACCCTGTCAATTCGAATATCAAATTCAAAAAATTCCCGATAGTCATCCAAGACGCTTTTGTTGCCGGCGCTTCCGGGTGTCACTTTTTCGCGCATCAAGTCTTCAAACTCGGAGGGAAGAGCGCCAGCATCACCAAAGAGGTTTCCCTCTGCACCGTGAGCAGCAATGTCTTTGACGAATCTAAGCGTCGTCGCTAGGTTAGGGCGTACTTTGCGGATAAATTCGTATCGCTCACCATTCGAGAACACTGGTGTACTTCTAAGTGCCTTGTTCAGGCGTTCGAAGGTGGCATCCAGCGAATCAAGGTTGTTGCTCAGCGCGATCGCCACATCGGTACGGAAGGTCTCCTGTGATGTTTTGTAGGCGTCTTCCGCCTGCACTTTGAAGTCCAGAAGCTCCGTATCCTGTATCCGCTTAACTTGCTCGTTGATCCAAGCATGTGATTTTCGCCAATCATCACGAATCTCCTGTCCGGGGCTCTCGCGATATTCAGCCAGGTAAGTTCCTAATAACCTGGAAGCTTCACCAACGAGTCGCAGAAGTTTCTGGGAAGCCGTGTCGGACTGTTTCAGACAGTGTGCGGCCATGCCTGTGTAGTCGTCTTTGAACTGTTCGAGGAGCTTATCCCACTGGTCGGAAGCAAAAAGCTTGTCAAAATCCATATCCTGGCGAGTAGCGTCGACATCAATAGCCGACAGCGCCAGTGCTTCTGCAGCTTGTTCCCGGTATTTCAGGACACTTTTGAGCGCTTCTTCAGCACGGATAGCCTTTTCTGATGTTAAGTCTGAAACCGTCTTTGCCGGTTGCAGTTGTTTTTCCAACTTACCCAGCAACTCGCAAAGGCTCTGGTACTCTGCATTGCCATGCGTTGCAGCCCGCTCTTTTGCCAAACCGAGGGCTTTTGATGCATCTTGCAAGGAATCGACACAGTTGAGAATGAGTAGCCTCGTGCTGTCGCCAGCCATGGAGGACATAGCGCCACGAAGCATTTCCAGTTCGCCCTTCTGCTCCACAAGACGCCTTAGTTCGCCAGTTAGCTGGAGGATTTCCCTCGTGAGCGTATCAACTTGGCCACGAACGCCCATGCCAATCATGAGATCACTGGCTGGAACGGGTTGTAGACGGTCAAATTCACCAGGCCCGACCAGCATTCCATCCTTTGTCAATGACCGTTCATGGGTCAACGCCTCATTGTTGTCGTTGGCACAGCGCAGACGTCCGAGTTTTTGCCGCAGGTAGGCTACAGCAGCCGGATCATCCCCCTCGATCAGTTCTGCTACCGATCCACGCAAAGGGACTTCGACAAACTTATTCTTGTTCGTACGGACGATCTTCACACCGTAAATGGCCCGCCTGCCCTCCATACCGCGGTACAACTTGAAGGCTGTCGCTTCATCAGACTCGCCAACCAGCAAGGCTTCCACGTTTTTACCTAGATAAGCCTCAATGACGGGTTGCCAATCTGGGTCGGTGATGCGAACTAGGTCGCAGACTGGCCTTGGATTAAGCCCGTTGTCTTTGAATTCGTTAACTAATTTCTGCGCTTGACCACTGATCGCTGCACGGCCAGCTTTTGCGCGCTCCAGCGAACCCTTTTTAACGTCGATGTCAACCTTCGCTGTTGTAATCTGGGATTCTAGTGAGCGTTGAGCCTGGAACAAGTCGTTGACTACCCGATCCGCAAGCTTGCTGACATTACGGATGGCAGCTTCCACATCTTGATTTGATGCGTCGGAGATATCGCTTAAAATTCTAGTGATGGTTGCAGCGCTGCTCAGCATATCGTCTTTGAAATCACCCAAGTATTTGTCATGTGCATTCGTGGACAAGAAGCGATAAATATCTTGCAGGTGCTGATCTACCGCTTTCTTTTTCCCATCAAAACTGTTTTCGGCAGATTGTCGGTCTGCCTGCACGTGAGCGTTGTCAGCATGCGCCGTGTGCGCCAATTGCAGCTGCTTTTGATGCCCAATATCTTTTTCAAGCTTTTCCAGACCACCAGCAGCCTCTACCGATTTGGTTTTGAGAATGCCTAGTGCCTCATCGTCTCTGGCATATTGAGCAACATATTCTTCATACTTTTCGCAGCAGCTGACCTGATGAGCTGATGCGGCCAAACCCGTCCATGTTGCTTTGCGCTTCGCTTCTGTTGAGGCCGAAGCGAAGCTGTCAGACACTTTAGAGCCGTCGCCGATTTTCTTTTCCGTCTGAGCAACCAGGTTGCTGAGCTTTTTGAAGGTATCGGTGAGTTCCTTGAATCTGCGGATGTTGGTGGGCCTGCTCTCCAGAACGTCGTTGCGAACGATATGGTCAACGGATTTGTCAAAACGCATGCGTAAACCAAAGCGAAAAGCACGGGTAAAAGCATCGTAGGAAGCAGGGCCTACCTTGCCACGTAACGCCAACAAAGCGGCATCGACGTAATGCCGGGCATCGTCAAACAAGAAATCATCTCCTGTGGCGATTTTTGACCTTTCTTGAAGTTGGTGGCGAAACCCTTTCCAGTCACGTGTCCTGGTATTGCCATCCACGATATCGAGATGATCGGCCATGGCCAGCTCCACACCGCGCAGTACATAGCGCCCCAGAACCTTATGGTGATCACTGTCGCTTGAAGCTTCTACACAGATGCCCATGGATGTGGGCTCATTGGTCTCCGTGTCGCGCCATACCAAAGTGATGTACGTGGTGGCTTGGTCACGGATGCGGTGCTCCAATTCGGGTCCATGCCGTCCAAGACAATAATCGCGAAGGGTTCGATGGTTGGTCGAGGATTGATCTGCTTGCGCGTTGAGTGCGGCAAGATTCATGTTGCCGCCAAGCATCGCAACTTGGATCGCATCCAGGATGGAGCTTTTGCCACTGCCGTTGCGACCAAAGAGACCCGTGATTTCCTTGAGATGCAGCTCAGTCTTCTCAAAAAGGAAGAACTGGATAAGTTTTACGCTTTCAAGCTGTTTCATCGCTGGCCGCCTCAAGGGTGTCGTTGGTGGAAGTCACTAGGGTTGAGTTTGTCGCGGAAGGCGACTGCCAGAGCGCCAGTCGAAGTAATGCAGCCTCGCCGAGCACCTCCACAATACCCGGTCGGATGGCGATGCCTGATTCCATGCCCTCAGACAACGGGATGTTGTTGTCGCCATCCTCTAGCCGCCGCGCAATACCCCATCGCTTGGCTGTTCTCATCAGGTTGTCGAACTCGACCTTGCCCGGTAGTTCGCGCTGCGTCATCAGACGGTGTTTTTCTGTAAGTTCGACGAGATCACAAAAGACTTCGCCTTCATCGCTTAAATTCCCGGACTGCGCGTTTTCCTCGTAAATACCCCTCAGGACGAGCGAAAAGAGTGTTTGCGGAATGGTTGCAGCGGTCGTTTTGGCGTGTTTGGGGATGGCGGCCACATAACGCAGCTGGCGGTTGACTTGCAGCACGATTCCCAACGGGGCGAGGGCTTTAACAACCTCCTTCTCGTATTCGTCGATGATGTTGTAAGCCACCCGATTTTTTAGGTCAGAATGATAAATGACCTGTTCGGAAACAAGTCGATATGCTGCTGATTCAAAGTCCTCTGCGATGTAAGGGCTGTCGGTGCGTTCGGTCAAATTTAACCAGTAATCGCTCATGTGTTGTCCTTGGTGGGGTTTGGCCGCACGCGGCGTTTGAGCTCAAATGGCTTGCCAGTTAAATGGATGTGCTCCTTGATTACCGAGCATGTGTACTGCACCTCTAGTCCCGGTGCTTGTCTTCGTGCCTCAGACAACAAAACTGAACTCTTGGCACCCATGCCCATTGCAATTGAATTGAATACCTGGTACGCCCGAACTTCTTCAATGGAAGTCACGGGTAAATGACCGCTTGAAACGCTGTTTTTGCCGTCAAGCGATTTGAATGCATAGGACAAAAGTTTTGGAGTGGTCATCGAACGTGCTTCTCTAGCACGTCGCATCAGATTGCCCAACGCGCGGGTTCGGTCCGAGATGACCAACTGCCTCAAGGGGGATGCTGGTCGTTGTTCGGACACACGTTTCGGTTCAACAAGTCTGTCACCGCTGATCAACATGTCTGGGCCAAACACTGGCGCAACCTCGCTAATGCCATCAGCACCATTTGCGACAAGATGGTCAATACTTTGCTGTATCAGATGGTCCAAGGGTCTCAGAGAACGCAGCCGGTAATCAAGAAAGGCAAGCGCTCTTTTGTTTGCATAGCGGATGGCATCATCCAGACGATCTAAATACTCATCAATGCGGTCAAGCTCAAAAAGACGGCGCAATGCACGATCAAACAATTTTTCAGCATCCTCACGATTGCCGCCCGCCATCTTTTGGGTGTACCAATCAATCAAGCGCTCCCGATGCTCCGGATCGCTTGAAAGCAGCTCGACCATGCTTAAAATTTGTGGTCGACGCGCTAGGGGATGCTCGCTGGTGCGCAGTTCACGATAGTCGCCAATGAAAACCTGCTCAATGTATTCCTTGAAGAAGCTCCTTACATACTGGGCTGTCGTGGTTTCCGCGGCAATAGACTGCATCAAATCGCGAACATTAGTACCTGTGTTTCGTATATGGACAAACAAGTTTCTTGCCTGCTCGGCGGCCTCTTGCAACTCGGCACCGCTACTCTCGCCGCTTTTAATGCTGTTCAAGAGAACGTCGATGGTTCTGATTTTCCCTGACAAAAACATGGGGCCAGTTTCAGCAAAATTAACCAATAAACTGAGTAATTGCCCGACGCCTGGCGCCATGTTGACGGTTTTCTCCATGCCGTACCGATCCAATCGAAACCATCCTGTCTTCACCATTCGGTTAAAGACATTGTTGGCGCGGACGTTGAGCGAGCTGTCAGGCTGATCGCCATCCTCGGCTTCCCAAGCCGTCTCATACATTAAGTGCTCTTCAATATCTCTGATGATGTCTCGCTGCAAGTAGCCATAGCTGGGCGGCATGGGCGCATCAGGTCCAAATTTACTCCGGTGTAATGCACAAAGCAGACTCCAGTAACCGCGACGGTTTGCAGAACCCAGTGGACTAAAGAGTGTTTCAGGAATTCGCTGGAATAGCGCCATTGAGGCTGATTTCATCCCGGGAACAGCCATGGTCGCACCTCTTTGATGTTTTCAACCGCTAGTTGGTATTCGGGTGGGTGCTGGCTTTTGATATCTGTTGCAGCTCGAACGTCCTGAACGTAATACGAGACAAGGGCACCTCTGCAGGTGTCCATTCGTGACAAGGTTTTTTGGAAATATTCAAACCGTACAAGTGATTGTTGGTCTTGTGTCAGTTCAGGGTGTGCAACGAGACGAACGTAAACCAACGTATTCCACGCTACATCATCTTCAACCTGATGCTCGGCGGCAACATTTAGGATTTTTGGGTGCTCGATACGGCCAAGCGCGTAGTCACGAAACCCTTGATTTTTAGTACAGAAGGCGCGCACATGCCATCTGCGTCCCGCTCTAACAATGCTATGCGGCTCAATGATGCGCTGATGAGGCACAGGCTCTCGCATGGAGCGGTAGCTGATTTCTAAAGCATGTCCAAGCCTGATGGCTTCAGAGATACGAGCGAAGGTTTCTGCTGGTGGTGCGGACAGATCAGGAAAGGCGCTCCAAAGCGGGTTACGAACCTGCGAGGCTTGTGTAATGTGGGATATCCCAACTAGAGAGAGGTATTTTGTAAGTGAAGCTACGTTTTCTTGGCTGCTGGCACCTCTTTTGTTTGCGTCGTGATAAACATGATGCGTCGCATGGTAGCTGCGGGTCTTTGTGTCCCAAGCTGTCCAAGCGGGATGAAGGTCTCGAAATTCACGGATCCACAAGCTAGTGCGGGTTCCGCCTAGGCCAAACAACTCTCTCAATCTGCCATTATTCAGACGACCCTCCCATTTGAGAAGTGTTTTCAATAGAGAAACACGACTTTGATTCTCAATGGGTAATTGTTGATTGCTCATATCTTTCATTTTAATGTATGATACGTAAAAAGGTATCATACATTAAAATAAAAGATAGTGGGTTAATTTCTAACACAAATATCAAATTTGATTTAATCAAATAAATTGATATAATTTGTCAATTATTATTAAATTATGACGTTATGAACACCAAAGACGTAGTGGGGAAATTTGGGGGGCAAACTGCATTGGCTCAGATGTTAGGGGTGGGGCAAAGTGCGATTGCCTATTGGGTGAAGCGTGACTCTATACCTTCAAAATGGCATAGCAAGTTGCTGTCCATAGCCAATTTGAACGGTGTCGATATCTTGGCTGCTGACCTAATAACTGTTGATTTTCCTGGCAGCCAGTTAGCAAATACACCTTCAAAACAGACCGAGACAGAGGTTTTAGAGGGGGGAGGGTTTTTGCAGCGTGACCAACAACTCAATACAGAGCCTCAGCAATTTCTTTTTTATGCGTCCGACAAGGGCACGACCAAAGTACAGGTCATGATCGGCGAGGAAACTGTATGGGCATCTCAAAAGGGTTTGGCCGAAATCTTTGATGTCACGGTATCAACAATCAATGAGCATCTGCAAAATGCCTATGAAAACAACGAGATAGAAGTATCAACAACTATTAGGAAATCCCGAATAGTTGTTGATAATGGAAATGAATACTTGGTAAATTTTTACAATCTGGATGCCATCATTTCAGTTGGATATAGGGTTAACTCTTACAAAGCAACACAGTTTCGAAAGTGGGCAACCACTGTTTTACGTGAATATTTAGTTAAAGGGTTTACCCTAGACGATGATCGACTCAAGCAAGGCGGTGCCTTGTTTGGGAAGGACTATTTTGATGAACTTCTTGAACGGATCCGAGAGATTCGGGCGTCAGAGCGACGTTTTTATCAAAAAATCACGGACATCTATAGCCAATGCAGCATTGACTATGACAAGAATTCTCCAATCTCAATGCAGTTTTATGCGCATGTGCAAGATAAATTGCATTTTGCAATCCATGGACACACGTCAGCCGAACTTATTCAATTAAGAGCTGATGCGGCGAAACCGCATATGGGGCTCACATTTTGGAAAAATGAAAACAAGGGTGGAAAAGTTACCAAATATGACGTGACCATCGGTAAAAATTATCTGAGCCAAGACGAAGTTAATGAGATGAACCGATTGGTGAGCATGTATCTGGATTGGGCTGAGAACTTTGCGCGCCGGCAGGTTCCTTTGACTATGAAAGATTGGGCTGAAAAATTAGATGGTTTTCTGCGATTCAATGCGTATGATGTGCTTTCAAACTATGGAACAGTACGCCGCGAGACAGCCGAGAAATCCGCATTCGTTGAGTATGAAAAATTCAGAGTTGTCCAAGATAAGGAATTTCACTCTGATTTTGACAAAGTGGTCGATGAGATTAAATTTACCAAATCACTCTCCAAAAAAGTGATCCCTTAATGATGAAAATAGCAAAACCACATTTTCCCGCTAATTGCAGGATGGGTTTCCACTCGTACGTGGTTCAATTTAAAACGCAAGACGCTTGTGGGGAGTGCATCATGTAGATAAAAAAAACCTGCGAAGTGGCTGAATACTTCGCAGGCTTTCAGGTGAGGTGAATAAGGGTCTACCGAACCACCTAACAACTGTCTTGAGGAAGACAACGGAGTATACCGCTCTGGGTTGTGAGGCGCAATAAAAACCCTTCAATCCTTTTTTAGTGGAGGGATATGTATGTCCTATCACAGACTAAAGAGCGTTTTTGTCAACGCATACACACGCTTTCGCCTAGGGCGTTTGGAATGTGTGCGACAGCATTGGCGTTCGAGTCCTGATCAGCTTGTGCTGTTCTCGTAGCTCAAATATATTTATATATATATATGGGTTCTGATGCATTGCTGTAAGGCAAGAGTCCAACATCTATAGGTGTTGGTTTGAGTGCACGGGTTTAATCCCGTGCGCCTCTCGACATTCAAAAAGTGTGCTTATCGCTTTGAGCGATGTGGATTTTCAAAACTGCGTCTACGTGAGAGTCCTCGAAATAATCAAACTACAGAGAAGGTCGTGTTTGAATTCGTACTTTTCAATTGAGCACACCTCCACTTGTAAGTTGGATCCAATGGTTCATATTAAATACTAAATCGTAGGAGTAACTTTATGTCACTTTCACCACCTTTGGGTCTAACAATTACAGTGGTCCGCTGGTTAGGCAGCCTCGCAACAAAGAAACTATTCTTAAATACATATCGCCGCTCTCACGAACTATGGGCGCACGATCATAGACTTGGTGCGTACTGGGAAAAGTGTGGCGATCATCTTGAGTACTCGCTTCATCTTGCTCAGCATACCGACCCCGAACCTCAAGTGTCGAAGATTGCTTTTCGAGCTAAAAGTGAAGAGGTCACTCATTTATCACTGATCTTTGAAGCCGAGTCGTACACGGCTCGCTTTCAGGAACAAGTCTCGCTGGATTATGTCAACCATAAGGCAATTGTGTGGACAATGACAAATATTCCATGTCAAAGATTTTTTCGACTCCATGACGGAGTTGGTATTAGGTTCTCATGGGATACACTCAAATTGAGAGATATTCGAATCACACTTCAGAGTGGCAGAGAGTTAACTCCGTTTGATATGTTGACATCAAGTCTTACCCATTCTTGGTTTTTAAACTCAAAATGGAAGTTCAAATGGGGTCAGTACTGGAATCTGGATGCTATCTATTGTGCAAAGCAAACATTAGTAGAGTACTGGCGTTTTAGCTTTGGCATGCCTAGGGTAAGGATATTTAGACCATATGATTCATCTGATGGCACAATTACGTTAGCGCAAGCAGTGGCCGTCGTTACAAGACCAATTGCATGGGCAATGAGCAAAGAGTTCGTAATTACTATTCAGTTTTGGTTTGCACTTTGGTCTGGCTTGTGCCAGCTGAATGATGAGTCACAACTGCAATGGTGTTGGAGAAAGCGTGAAGAGCTCACAGATTTAAATGAAAACACATAGCCAAGTCACGTGGTAATCTAGTATTTGCAATAAGTGGCTCCACTGTATTTTCATATCTGATGCTGCGTTGAATGCGTGTTTTCATTTGGATAGCTCGAAATGAACACTGTTTCTACTTTATTGCGCCCCAAAAACCCAATTGATTTGTGCAGAAAGTGACTCAAATTCAACTTCTGGTTTAGCCAAGAAATCACTCGTCGCGCACTTAAGCGTCTGCCAAATTTCCTCAGAATCCTGTCCAGTTGTAGGATAAAGCTTCACGTGCGGCACATCTGCTTCAATGACCACCGCACACAAATGTTCAGCGTCTTTCTTGAACGCTAAAACACATGCTCGACGAAATTGCTGAACACCTTCTGCTGATTCAAGAAATAAGCGCGTATCAATTTCCCCGTCTTCATCTGAGAGCAAAGTGACTGGCACCGTCCACCCATCATCCTCACTTGCAGATAGCAATTCAATTTCAAAGCCAGTTAAAGTAGAAATATCCGTGATCGTCGCGCGCAAAAATTCGGGTATTGGCTTTCTATCTCCATCTTGAACTACGACCAATTCGATCGGCCGTACTCGACGACTTGAACCGGGTTCGCCCACAGAAGCGTGTTGCACTGGCGGGATTTTGGGATTATTGCCTGGCAGGCTGGTGTTCTCCCCCATCAACTCCTGACTTTTCCAAATGGTCTTCTTTATCAAATCAGGAAATTTGGACTCAAATCTCACCTTCTTGGTTTTAGGTGCCAAAGTGTCTGATGCGTCTTTTTCAACCAACCCCTGATTTCTAGCGTCTGCGGCACCTCTAGGCTTGTAAGTGTCATCGGTCGGTGGCACATGTGTTTGATCGGGTGACCTTGCAGGCGGTTTTGGGCGAGATGAATTAGTTTCATATCTCAAGGTTTTAAACGGAAACGGATGCGAGCATGAGCGTAGGTTGTAAACAACAAAGGTGCTTTTTGGTTTGTCACCAAACGACAACCATTTGCCAGAAGCAATAAGCGTGGTTTGTCCTTCAAAGGGAAAGAACGTTTTTGGGTACACTTGCTGACCGGTGGTTGAAGCAGCCAAGCATGATGAACCAATCTGCAGTGCTGCCAACCAAGCGAGGTGGTCTAATCTCAATCGGCCAATGTCTGCCGCTGACGCACCTGAAATATCCGTAGCCAAGTCGAGTTTGAGTTGACCTGAAAATTGATTAAAGTGACTGTCTGAGTACAGCATTTGCCGATTCAGCGCAGGCATGAAAAGCTTTGAGAGCAAGCTGCTTGACGATCCAAAATAAAACCGGATCAGCTCCATGCAGGGAATAATCAGTTTTTTGTCATCTGGTAAGTTCACCATCACACAATAGGACTGGGTACATTGCATGTGCCATGGATGCTCGGCGATGGGTAGCAAATAACCTTTGTTATCAATATTGAGTCCTGCCTTGATCAGACTCGAATGCTCTCTATTAATTTGTAGGTTTTCAAAAGTTTCTAGCTCGTAGTCAGGTTGAAACTCAAGCGTTAAATTACGCCAGATATCACCAACTCGAAGCAACGGTAGCGTGCCAACAGAAACCCAGACTTTTCTTTGATATCGTGCCTGAGAAGTCGAACTTGCTGAAAGTTGAGCTTCCAAATCGTTGGTAAATGCCGTACTTAAGACCTTTGAGAGATGCACAAACACTGAGGGCTGCTTGCGACGTGCGGTTCTATCCGGGAATGTAATGTCCCCTAACCAGTCGACACGCCATTGAAATTGATCGTTTGGGAAAGATGAAATCGAAATTGGAGCCATTAATTTTTGAAAGTTAAGCAATGCAATTCTTGTTGCATGAGTAGAAGCTTAACTCATTGAGGTCTTAACTCGTCGTTATCAGTAGATATTTGATATAGACACACCATCAAAATCACCCAAAATCCTAGCGAGGCTTTTTCTCAGGGATGTTCTATGTGCATCCAACAGGATCATTTGTAGTTGGTATAAAAATGATTTCGAATTAGCTATTGACATCATCGTCAATTTTGACGATGATCAGTCTTATGCGATATCCTGGCGGCAAAGGCAAAACCTATCAACACCTCATCAATTTAATGCCCCCTCACGAGGTTTACATTGAGACTCATTTGGGTGGCGGCTCAGTATTGAGGCACAAAAAACCAGCGAATCGTTCAATAGGAATTGATTGCGATGAAAACGTTATCAATGCTTGGAAACAACGTCCGAAAATTGAGTGCGAATTGGTTCATGGTCGAGCTGAAGACTTTCTAGCTAACTCTAGCTTTCATGGTCAAGAGCTTGTCTATGCAGATCCACCGTATGTTCCAAGCACCCGTCGACGCGAAAAAGTCTATAAATGCGACTACTCGATTTCTGATCATGAACGTCTACTGTCGCGACTTCAAGATTTACCTTGCAAAGTCATGATCTCTGGTTATGAGAACACACTCTATAAACAGTATTTATCTACTTGGAACACAATCACTTTTGATGCAATGACGCACACGGGGATTCGAGAGGAAACGGTTTGGTTCAATTTCGATGCTCCTGTTCGACTTCATGATTCACGCTTTATTGGCACGAACTTTCGAGATCGACAAACCGTTAAACGACGAATCCAGCGTTGGAAAAGTAAATTTTCTGAAATGGATCCCGTGGAAAGGCATGCATTGATAAATTGGATTGATGAAGCTTACATCAAAGGAGGTTGCGCATGATTCAAACTGGCACCGTTTACTTGAACACGACGATGGTTCGGATTGATTTTCCATCCGCATCGACCGAGCTTTTACCTGGTGTCAAATGGGGTGCTCTCGATGCATTTCCATCCCCGGCCTACTGGGCCTACCAAGTGTATGCAAAAAGAATACTTGGCAACACGATCAACTACAAGCTCGGTACCAGTCTACGTGAAGAGATTGGCGCCTGTTTATTGGGTGGTCATGGCATTCCTGCTGCGATAGGCCTAGCTGCTTTCGAGCGCTTACGCGAACTTGGCGCTTTTGGTGAAATTCCGCCTGATGAAGCAACACTATTCCAGTGGCTATCTCAACCCATCAGTATAGGTGATCGCCAAGTTCGATATCGCTTTGCGAAACAAAAAGCCAAATATCTTGGCGCAGCTTTACAGCGTATAAGTCAAGAGCAGGCGCCAAGCGATACGGGACGAGCCTTGCGTGACTGGTTGCTGGATACGCCTGGCATTGGCTACAAAACCGCCTCATGGATTGCGAGGAATTGGCTCAGAGCTGATGATGTTGCTATTTTAGATATCCACATTTTGCGAGCCGGATTATTTGCTGGTTTTTTTCCATCAACTTTGAAAGTGGAACGCCATTACAAGCAATTAGAAGAGTTATTTTTGAATTTTAGTGAAAAATTGGGCGTGAAAGCTTCGGAGCTTGATGCTGTCATTTGGCTTGAAATGATGTCTTCACCGAATACTGTCCGTTCAATCATGAAATCAAACGAAAAACCGCTCGTTCAATCTGTCCATTTAAAGCAAAGGCGCGCTGGTGCCCACAACACTCATACCAACACCGACCAGTCGGCCTTGTTTATCTAATTGACTGGCCCAGGGCTCGCCTGTGACGCCCAGTGGACAGAAGGAAAGCTTCAGTGCTTGTGCTATCAAGGATAGATAACCCAACAATACTCCTGCATCTCGCCAGAGCAAGCTATTTGCATCCACGTATTTCGAGAACGTTTTACCTGGTTCGGCCAGAAGCATGATGATGGCCCCATTTTCTGAAGACACAACCGAATCCACGGCCACTCGGGTCGCGGTCGCATTGCTTTGGCTATTTGGGATGACTATCAGCGCATGTTCTAGCGGATCATATCTCAGCCAACCTTCTTGGCTAGGCCAGTTGATAAGCACGTGGATTGGGTGAATTGAACCTGCTGAAGGGTAGCTTCGAATAGAAAGTGGAAATCCAAAATCGGCATGTTTATTTCGTTGAATACGGCAACAATACCAAAGTAAATCAGCAATCTGATTCATGCTAATTTTGTCAAACACTCTTCTTGATCGCCGGCCTTCAAGAACTTCAAAAAAATCGCACTTCCTCAATTCGCCAGGTACTGGCAGTTTGATTACTTCAGCAGCAAGCCATTCAAGCGGATGATAGGGTATCGGTATATCTAATGGTCTTGGATTACCTAGATCGATCCAAGTCATCGCCTAGCTCCTGGTAAGTTTGGAAATATTTATTGCATCCTCTGCAATCCATGCATGGAACATTCGCTTTATGGCAACTATGCGCCCAGGCCAAAGCTTCACTTGGAATTGCTGCAATTTTGACTAAGTCTACCGTTGACATCTCTATAGCTGGTGCTTGAACTTGAAGGCGTCCTTCTTGCAACAAGAGCAGTTGACTCAACACGTCTACAAATTGATGCGTACCATCCTTGTGGCTACCATCTGATTTGACTGTTCCAATTAATAAAGTGTCAACGCCTAAGGCGATGGCCTTCATAGCCACCAAAGTTACTAAAAGCTGATTGCGATACGGCCACCAATCGCTATTAGGAGCCAAGTCATCCGCTTTACTATGAGCCATGTCACCGGAACCCAACGAGCTGCAATCAACTTTAATAGCATGGTGTTCAATGCCCAATCTGGTACAAATGGCAACGGAAGCTTCGTGTTCAGCTTGAGCCGCCTTTTGTCCATAATTAACTGTAAATGCAATGTCTGGTCTTTTCCACCATGCAATAGACAATGAATCCATCCCGCCGGATAAGAGTAACCCAGTTTTCACAATTTAGCAGCCTCCCAAAGCGTGGTGTAAATTGCTGTTGTGTAATCTTTACACATGACACAGCCAGACCCACTCATCATTTTCTTATCTTCTTCAGACTCATTTTCGCAATACATAACAACTGGTTTGTTAATAGCTCGTGCGTAGCCAATTTCATAAAGAGTCCCAGCATCCATGCCATCCCCAACGGCAAACAGAATATCTGCGTCTTTGATGCCTTGTATGTCTTTTTCAACAACATCATCCGCACTTCCGTGCCCGACATCATGAAAGGGAGAAAAAACACTCATACCCATTTCAATTAAATTGGTGCGCACTTGCTCAATCATCCAGCGTTGTGCCAATGAGAAAAATGGGCCGGCCAAATAAACCTTAGGTATACGTCCTTGTGAGAAATTTTTGGAAAGAATTATTTCAGGCGCAACAAATTGTTCTAGCAAGTCTTTGGTTGGAAAACCTTGCGTTTCGCAATAGTAAGCTGTCGCTTTCGAGGCGGCGATGGCTGCTTCAGTTGGTGATAATTTCTCTTGCATCCAAGCTTGAGAAAAATGGGCAACGAAACAGTCTCCTGACCCGATTTTCCAAACTTGACTGGTACGAAATGCAGGAATTTGAGTCGCTGTGCCGTTTGCCCAAACCAGTGCACCGCGTGCACCCATTTTTATAACGACCACTTCCGCCGCTTGTTGCTTCGAGAGTACTTCGGCTATATTTTCTGCAACAGAATCCTTTAACCCAGACATTTGCCGAGCTTCATTGAGATTTAATATTAGTGCCAAGTGGTCTGCTCGTGATCCATTCTGTGCGAATGGAATCGCCGCCCCTAAATTCTGAGGGTCATAAACAGCAAATTTTGCATCCACTACTGCATCACCCTCCAGCATTCCGAAGCGAATAACGTATTCGCTTTTGATTTGAAGTGATGGATTTGCTAATTTGGGAACGCCAAAAATGCCTGGCGTGGAGAGTCCATGAGCATACTCAAATCCAATACTATGTGTAGTTGGAGTCGATACAACGTCAAACTCGCCTTTAATTGTTCGTAAATTTAGTACATTCGATGTTACAGCATCTGTATAACAATGCAATGAAATCGAAACATCCATAGCTACCAGTGCTGATGCAGCACGTCCTGCAGAACCATAAATTTCACGCCACTGAGGGTGCATGCACTGCTCATGGTAGACGCCGCCTACTACCGTGATCACTGCGTCACTGCTTTCACACGAACTTTAACTTGACCTTGGTTGATTGAAAGCACAGTCGCAACGTATTCGTGACCACTCAAAATACATTCTCTTAAACGCTGCACATCAGGTGAGCTTAGTCCTCCAGCTACTTCTCCATTAAAAGAGATAACTATCGTGATCGTTTCATCAACGGTTTTCAGCTCAATTTCAAGAACATCACCCAAAGTCAGGCGCTGAATTACATTTGCTTTCGGGGAGCTCAGTTGTGTTTCAAATGCTAAAGATTCGCAGGGAGTCGCTGAGCTACCTCCACCCCAACCGCCGCTGCCGATACCGCCCGAACCAGACATATCATCCCTTTCGTTGAAATTAATGTAATCATAAGCTAAGATAGTATTAATTTTCAATGTGTGACAAAAAAAATCCCTCAAAGGCGGTGTAAAAATGCTTAAATTCATTATTTTGATAGCGCTTTATACAATAAATACATCGGCTATGGCTCAATTTAAGTGTGATGTGGGCGGCAAAGCCACCTACCAAGACATGCCGTGCGCGGACAAGGGTACGGCCATCAAATTAACGCCTGGAAGCGGCAATGCGGACGCGGCTACGGGTGACGCGCTGGCCAAAAGCAAAAAAATGATCGCTGATGCCAATTGGCGCAGCAAGGTACAAGAGGCGATCGCTGGCGGTAGGCCGCTGGTGGGTATGACGCGCACCGAGTTAGACCAGGCGATGGGTGCGCCGAGCAAAGTCAACGCGTCCAACTATTCGGGCGTCTTGAAAGACCAGATTATTTATATGCAACCGTCGCAGACCTGGTTTGTGTATGCAGTGCAAGGTCTGGTTGATAGTATTCAGAACGTGCCAGAGTCAAACAGTGCGGCGGCGCCAAAAGCGCCATGTTTGTCACCTTTTACAATCCGGGAGATGGAGACCAGCGCCAGCAGCATTACTTTGAGCGCAGCGGTTCGGGCTGAGCGCTTAAAACAAATTGACGAAGCAAAGAAGTGCAGCCGCCAAAATTAGTAAAAACAGGCTCCGCCGTTATTTTCAGCAGTTGCAAGTCGCTTTTACAGTTCAGTTCTATATATCCCGACAGGTCCCATAATTAATCGTGTTTCGATTCACCATTTGCTAAGCGTTTTCGATAAATGCATCAAGTCTGAGCTCAAAACCGAAAAAATACGCATTTTTAGGTGCCAAAAACCATTGAATTGCACAATATTTTCCAGATTTCGCGTGCTTAGTTTGCATTGCAGTTGTGAAATGGTCAAAAAAAGTACTCTCAGTTTTTAATTGAAAATTTTCATAACTAATTGATTTTAAATAATTAAATCAGATCTATTCAAATTTTCACTATTGAATTGTCGCACTAACTTCTAAACTATCGCATTAACTTCTGGTTTTTGACAGAGCTGCAAAGCTTTTTCAGCTTGGGCGTCAGCGTGGTAGCTGCTGCGAACCATCGCGCCGACTGCAGCGTGGGTAAATCCCATCTCATACGCTTTGGCTTCAAACATTTTGAAAGTATCGGGGTGGACGTAGCGTTTCACCGTTAAGTGTGACATCGACGGCGCTAAATATTGCCCAATCGTCAACATGTCGATGTTGTGGTCGCGCATGTCTTGCATCACTTGCAACACTTCTTCGTCGGTTTCACCTAAGCCCACCATGATGCCGCTCTTGGTCGGCACATTAGGGTGCAGTTCTTTGAATTTTTTGAGCAAATTCAAGCTGAATTGGTAATCTGAACCAGGTCGCGCTTCTTTGTACAAACGCGCCGTGGTTTCCAAGTTGTGGTTCATCACATCGGGTGGCGCTAATTTCAAAATCTCTAAAGCACGGTCGTCTCGACCCCGAAAATCGGGCACCAACACCTCAATCTGCGTGGTAGGCGAGAGTTTACGGATGTTTTCGATGCAATCGACAAAATGCTGCGCTCCGCCGTCGCGAAGGTCGTCGCGGTCAACACTGGTAATCACCACGTATTTCAGCTTCAGCGCCGCAATCGTTTTGGCCAGGTTAACGGGTTCGTTCACATCCAGCGGGTCGGGCCGTCCGTGGCCGACATCACAAAACGGGCAGCGACGGGTGCATTTGTCACCCATGATCATGAAAGTTGCCGTGCCTTTGCCAAAGCATTCCCCGATATTCGGGCAGCTAGCTTCCTCGCAGACGGTGACCAGCTTGTTGGCACGCAAAATGACTTTGATCTCATAAAAACGCGTGGTCGGTGAGCCGGCTTTGACGCGAATCCAGTCCGGTTTCTTCAGAACCTCGCCCTGTACCACCTTGACGGGAATGCGCGACAGCTTGGCGCCCGCTTTTTGCTTCGCCAAAGGGTTGTAATCGGCTTGCGACTGCGATTCACGCACAACTGGATGTGAAGCAGGATGGGTCGTTTCAGAAGCGCTCATAAGTATTTTTCTTTCAGGGTGCCAAGTACGAGACCAGTTTCTGGCTAAGCACACTAGCCGCCTCGTCCCACGTACACGATACCCCTATTGTAGAAAGATCCACGGTCTGCAGCCCAGAATAGCCACATGGGTTGATGCGTGAAAAGGGTTCTAAATCCATGGCTACGTTCAAAGCCACCCCGTGGTAGGTGCAATGACGGCTGACTTTGATACCCAAAGCGGCAATTTTTCCTAATCCGGTGAAGTTGATTGCCGAATTAATTGAAATCTGACCCGCATTGTTTTTCTGCGGTCGATTCTCCAACTGAGCATGCGAGCTCGGATCGTCCAGCCGCACATAAATGCCAGGCGCACCAGCCACGCGATGTCCAGTGACATTGAAATGCGCCAAGGTGCGAATCACAGCTTCTTCCAGCCTGTAGACGTATTCTTTGACAAAATAACCGGCTGCTTTCAAGTCCACCAGCGGGTAGGCCACCACTTGCCCGGGTCCGTGGTACGTCACCTGCCCGCCACGGTTGGATTGCACAATCGGGATGTCGCCAGCGTTCAAAATATGCTCGGTTTTACCTGCTAAACCTTGCGTAAAGACGCTATTGTGCTCACAAATCCATAGCGTATTAGACAATAAATACGCCGGCTGCAGCAGATTTTCTTCTGTTTTTGAGGTGTATTTAAGTTGCCAGCGTTCTTCGGTGTAATTCTGCATCGCCAAGTAAGTCAGCAGGTAGTCGACGCGGCCTAGATGCTGGATGTCCATCAAATCAGTATTCTCACGCTCTAAGAGCATCAGCTCTAGCGCCATGCCTAATCCAGCCCGTTGCATTCATGTTGAAAGTATCGCCCTATAGTCAAGCCATCGTAGAAGTCACAATTTGAATACAAGTTTACAGCTTTTCGTGGTTCACCAAGCTATCACGTCAAGGTTTGCCGCGTGTCTTGCTTTTGGTGCCGGGGTCTTCTCCCTTGCTGTGTGAAAGGCCAATTTGTTCTGCCGCTTCGAGATCTTGCATCACCTGGGCCGTCTCGGGTTTGGCTTTTTTGGCTGCGTCTGGTACTTTTCCGGCCTTGACAAAGGAACGCACCGATTCGTCGTAACGCTCGGCTGATTTGTAATCACCTTCGCCTTGCACGGTTTGAGGTTTAATTAAGTTTTTCATGGGATCTCCGATAAAGTTAAATGTTAGTGACGTTGGATGCGCTGATCGATAAGTTTGTGCTGTCTAAACCGAGCAGAGCAGGTTTAATGCTAAATAAATCCATTTTTGACGGTGTAGGAAATAGCGCAAATAGGTGTCAGACAGCAACGCGTCTGCATGGGTATAAATAGGTCGCAAGTGACAAGTGATCGAAACTGCCGAAGTCTTAGTCCTACAAGAGTCTACGTACATGTCTGATGTCAATCATGTCGCTCAGCACTGAGACTGGAGTTGTCGGAATCAACGGCAGCGGTTCCTCATATTGAGGGCTCCGCAAATCAACCTCAACGGAGTTTTACCATGAACATTTCAAAATTTTTAATTACTTCTGCAACTGCACTGGGTATCGTGGGCACAATTGGTTTCGCTGTCGCGCAAACCGCCACTTCACCAGGTGATAATTCCGCCAGTCCAACCACGGGTGCAACCAGCAACATGCAGGTCAGTCCAGTGCCCGCCCCATCGGTCATGCCTGCCGCTCCCATGGTCAATAACGAAACCAGTATGACTACTGAGCGCGAGCCACGAGCCGATCGCAACTAATGAGTTACTAATGTGACAGCGCCCGTTTTCCGAAGTGAGTTCGCGGATGCCATCCGCAGAGGCTTGCTGGTCGGAGCAACGGTGGCGGTCGTTCTGTTTCCGTCTTTGTTAAATCCGGCATTTGATAGCGGTCCAAACAGACTTTCATCGCGAGGTGCAGAGATCTCTAACTCGGCAAAAACTAGCTCCCGATATGCTGATTTTGGAAATTTCTCTCCCTCACCGGACGCCTTTCACATTGCTAGCTGGATCGCCGATTCCGCAGATAACGCCGGCTCAGATTTCATTCTCGTTGACAAAAAACATGCCAGCGTCTTGGTTTTTGATGCGCAGGCGAGATTGCGCGCCGCCAGCCCGGTTTTGCTGGGCGGTGCGGTGGGCGACGAGGGTGCGCTGGACATTGGTAACCGGCCGCTGGATCAGGTGAAGCCAGAGGAGCGCACTACGCCAGCGGGTCGGTTTATGGGTGAAAGAGGCCGCAATGCGCGGGGCGAAGACGTGGTCTGGGTCGATTACGATGCCGCCGTGTCGATGCACCGAGTACTCACCTTGCACCCCGAAGAACGTCGGCTGGAGCGCCTGGCAAGCGAAACGGTGGCGGACAACCGGGTCTCGTGGGGTTGCATCAATGTTCCGGTGGCGTTTTATGAAACCCATATCCGCCCCATTTTTGCCAAGCACCGTGCGCTTATCTATGTGCTGCCAGAGGTAAAACCCCTGCATTCGGTGTTTAACGCTTATGACGTCCAGACAAAATATGCACAGCAAATAATTTCTGACCTCAAAAAACCTCTCAATCAAGCTACTCCCTAGTTGGCGTTTGATTGAGAAAGACGTGGGCAGACGCTAACACATGCATAACCGATATGCATAACCGGCTGAAAAATGACATCAGCGTGAACCAGAGCTGAAAAATTGCCTGCGACGCCCAGCAGGCAGAGCAACTTCCCCTAAATACCTAAATAGATAGGTTTGTTGGTCTGCGGGTCAAAAATTTCGGCTTAGGTTAAATCCGCGAACCCTGATAATATACGGCTCGCAACGCCGGATCCAGTCACCGTTTGGTGAATTGGTATCTTGTCCAGAACGCTTTCGCTACTGGTTGGCAAAACAACCAGGACCGAAATGACATTCCGGGGCAGAAAAACGCACCTAAAAATCACCGCGATGGTGTTGCTGAAATCGGCAGTGCTGAGTGCTTTGTTTGCGGTTTTGCTGGCACCCATTCATGCCGTCTCAGCCACGACAACTGTGGCAAGGGGCATCCTTAACGCCGAATCGGTGCAAACACTTGCCAGTGCCTCCGCCGATGCAAACTACGCCCTTCGCTGGGTGTTGACGACGCAAGACAATCAGGGTCTGCCCTTTGCGATCGTCGACAAAAAAAATGCCCGAATTTTTGTGTTTGAAAGTAAGGGATACCTCCTCGGCACGTCAGCCGCCCTGTTAGGCATTTCTCCCGGCGACACGGATGTGAGCGACATCGTCCATCGCCAACCTACCAGCTTGAGCGTGGCCGAGCGGTCTACGCCTGCGGGTCGATTCTTGTCCGAACCTGGTCGAAACCTGAATGGCGAGGCTGTCGTCTGGATCGACTATGCCGCCAGGCTGGCGATTCACAGGCTTCGCCCGGCGGCGGCTCATGAACGCCGCGCCGCACGGCTAGCATCTGCCACGCCCGACGACAACCGCATTTCATTAGGTTGTGTGATCGTGTCAGAGAGTTTTTACGATGCTGTTATCAGTCCAGCATTTAGTAGAAGCCGCGGCGTGGTTTACGTTTTGCCGGAGACGCGGCCAGTGCAGCACATGTTCAATGCCTTGCACGCCAGCCTTCAATAGAAAGCTGAAGCAAGCACAGTCCGTGACGAGCGACGGGGCATCTGGTTACAGCGCCATCTTCACCATCGGATGCGTCGACAACGTGCGATACAACTCGTCCAGCTGTTCACGGCTGGTGGCGGTGACTGTGATGGTGATGCCAAGGTAATTGCCACCCTTGCTTTCGCGTAATTCGACGGTTTTGGCATCAAATGTGGGATCAAACTCATGCGCTACGGAGGTGATGGCATGGACAAAGCCGTCCACTTTCGCGCCCATGACCTTGATCGGGAAGGCACAGGGATAAATGATCAGGGATTCTTCAACAACAGGTTTGATGGGGCTCATGCTAGCAATTATCGCGCTACAACGGTGTTGGCTATGGCGCGCTTGGCAAATTGCCGCGATTCGCCAATGGCTAAAACGCCAAAATCCGCTTCTTTGACGCCCAAAGCCTGCCGTGCCATGGCTAAATCACGCGGCGGTTGGTCGAGTGGTTCATCCGTCAGCTGGAAAGTGCCCCAATGCACACCAATGCTACGTTTAGCTTTTACATCTTGGTAAATCCGCACCGATTCCATGGGGTTGACGTGCTGTTGCGACATGAACCAGCGCGGTTCATAAGCGCCTATGGGAATCAAAGCGAGATCAAATCCGCCACCCAAGGCCTCGGTTTGTCGCGCTGCAAACATCTTGGCGGTATCTGCAAAATCGCGGCTGTAGCCGGTGTCTCCTGCGTAATACCAGTGAAAATCTGTCCCCAAAACCGCCCAGCCGCCCCACAAAGTCACGCTTCGGTCGTTCACGCTGCGGGCCGACCAATGTTGCACAGGCGTGAGATGAAATTCCACGCCATTAATACTATGGTTCTGCCACCAATCCAGCTCGATTACGCTGTCAATACCGATACCATTGAACCACGCTTTTAAGCCCAAAGGGACGAGAAAAAGCGTGGTTTTACCGGCTGCTTTGGCTTTTTCATCCAACTGAGCTACGCTGTTGCGGTCAAGGTGGTCGTAGTGGTTATGCGAAATCAGCACCACATCAATGTTGGGCAAATCTGCCATGGCCACACCAGGTGGTTGGGCGCGTTTGGGGCCGAAAATTTGGACGGGCGAGGCGCGCTCAGAGAAAATCGGGTCAACCAGCACATTCAATCCGCTGGCTTGTACCAAAGCGGTACCGTGACCTATCCAAGTGACAGCGGGTAAAGTGGTCGGAGCTTTGAGTAAAGCTAAGTCAGCAGCGACGCTAGCGGCAGGGCTGCTTGGCACTTTGTCCATGCGCCACGATTCCCACTGCCAGCGTAAAAAATCGCCAAATGATTTGTTGACCTCAAGTGCGTAGTTGTTTTTAAAACCTGTCGCTGTGTGGTGTGCATTTGCAGGCGGCTGCACAGGCAGATTTGTTTGGGCAGCTGAAGGGTTGAATATTGCTATAACTATAATAGCAGTGCAGGCATATAATATGCCGACTAAGGGCCATTTTAACATGAATTTAGGAGGTAGCGGTAGTGGGCGACTGCGTAGCGTAATAACATCGCATTTTGCACGGTATTGGGCTTTTTTTGCGTCATTTCCTCATTTCAAGCGTGTTTTGGTGTGCACTACTAGACAACTGTGCGGGTTTATACGTATAATAGGCGGCTGTGCTGAGTTACATATGTTGACAACAAAACTGTTATCTAAATATCTAGCGAAGCAGCGTGCGGCGCAAGCTAAGACGTTCAACCCACATGCTTTTGATGATGTTGATCATAGGCAAGCTGAAGCATTGCCTGAGCGTCTCACAGCAAGCCAGGCGCAGGAGCTTTGCGTAAAGTTTGGTAAGGCGGGTTCGTTAATATCGCCGTGGCAAATTATTGTTGGCCAGTTGTTGGCAGGCGCGGTATTTGCAGTGTTGGCTTGGCTTGTAACTGGCAAGTCTAGTGTGGCGGTATCGGTGGCTTATGGTGCTTTGGCTGTGGTTATTCCGGCAGCAGTGTTTGCAAGAGGGCTGATGAGTCAGTTTTCAAGTTTGAACGCGCTCACCGCAGGGTTTGGGTTTTTTGTGTGGGAAATGATCAAGATTGTGGCGACTGTGGTGCTGATAGCCATAGCGCCGAAGTTGGTGGCAGATTTGGACTGGTTAGCTATGCTGATTGGCTTGATCGTCACTATGAAAGTGGTTTTTGTGTTGTTGTGGATTTTGCCAAAACTTACATGTAAGTTGGCGAAAAAAGCAGCAGTATTGTGAAATTAAGTGTTAAAGAACAGTTTTATAAGAGCTAAAAATGTCCGAAGCAGTAACATCAACCGCAAATGCAGCCGGCCAAGGAGCAGCACACGCTGCACCTACAGCCAGTGAATACATTGTTCACCACCTGACTCATCTGCAAAACAAGAAGCAGACAGAGATTGTCGACTTCTCAGTTTTTAACTACGACTCTATTTTCTTCATGGTCTTGTTGGGCGTGATTGGCAGCTTCTTCTTGTGGAAAGCAGCTCGCAAAGCAACATCTGGCACACCTGGTCGTTTCCAAGCCGCCGTAGAAATCTTGTACGAAATGGTTGATAATCAAGCCAAATCTATCGTTCACAACGAAAAAAGCCGTAAATTAGTCGCGCCATTGGCTTTGACGGTGTTTGTCTGGATTTTCTTGCTCAACGCGATGGACTTGCTCCCGCTTGATTTGCTGCCCTTGATTTGGGAGAAAATTTACGGCGCTATGGGTGGCGATCCGACGCATGCCTATTTGCGCGTTGTGCCAACTGCCGACTTGTCTGTCACCATGGGTTTGTCGGTTTCTGTCTTGTTGGTTTGTTTGTTTTACAACATGAAAATCAAGGGCTTGGGCGGCTGGGGGCATGAGCTCATCAGCGCACCATTTGGCACTGTCAAGATGACAAAAAATCCACTTTCATGGTTAGGTTTCATTGCTCTGGCGGTGGTCAACGTAGCAGAGCAGTTGATTTCGTTCACGGCTAAAACCGTGTCACACGGCATGCGATTGTTCGGCAATATGTATGCCGGCGAATTGGTGTTCATGTTGATTGCTCTGTTGGGTGGATCATGGGTTGCGTTTGAGGCGGGAAGTCTAGCGCTATTCGGCATGCAAATTGTGACGGGCTGGGCGTGGGCTGTGTTTCACATCATCATCATTGCGCTGCAAGCGTTTGTGTTCATGATGCTGACTCTGGTGTACATCGGGCAGTCGCACGACGCGCATTAAATATTTCATTACAAATAGCTCAAGCTATTTGTAGAGTTTTGTAGGTTTTGAAGTTTTGTTTTTGTTAGTTTTTTTTGTTTTTGTTTTTTTTATCTAGGAGTCATCATGGAAGTCATTAGTTTTGCTGCTCTCGCTGCTGGTTTGATCATTGGTTTGGGCGCTTTGGGTGCTTGTATCGGTATCGGTATCATGGGTAGCAAGTATCTTGAATCAGCTGCGCGTCAGCCTGAGTTGATGGGTGAATTGCAAACAAAAATGTTCGTGTTGGCTGGTTTGATCGACGCGGCTTTCATTATCGGAACTGGTATCGCTTTGTGGTTCGCTACAGCTAACCCGTTCCTCGCGCAAATCGCACGTTTGGTTAAGTAAATGAATAACTTGTTAGGCAATTTGCTTAACATTTTGTTTGTTTATCAATCTTCAATTGAAGGAAACGTCCAGTGAGCATTAATGGAACACTAATTGCGGCGATGATCGTTTTCGCATTGCTGGTGCTGTTCACGATGAAATTCGTGTGGCCACCACTCGCGACCGCTTTGGACGAACGCGCTGCAAAAATTGCCGACGGCCTCGCTGCTGCTGACAAAGCCAAGTCTGAACTCAACAACGCTAACAAGCGTGTTGAAGACGAATTGGCCAAATCACGCACAGAAACCGCAACGCGTTTGGCTGATGCCGAGCGTCGCGGTCAAGCGATTGTCGAAGAAGCCAAAGTCAAAGCAACCGATGAAGGCAACAAAATCATTGCTGCCGCCAAAGTTGAAGCCGAGCAACAAACCGTGAAAGCCCGTGAGACCCTGCGTGAGCAAGTCGCTGCATTGGCTGTCAAGGGTGCTGAGCAAATTCTTCGTAAAGAAGTGAATGCTGGCGTCCATGCGGATTTGTTAGGTCGTCTAAAGACCGAACTTTAAACCCTGAACCGAACTACACGAGCACTTTATGGCTGAATTAGCAACCATCGCCCGTCCTTATGCAGAGGCGCTTTTCAAAGCAACGTCTAAGGATTTAAACGGCGCTGCCGTTTGGGTAGACGCTTTGTCTGCCGTCGCGCAAAACGCCCAATTGCAGCAATTTGCCAATAGTCCCAAAGCGAGCACCGATCAAGTTTTTGATTTGATCGCTGGCGTTGCTAAGGTGGATTTGCCGGACGCAGCGAAAAATTTCTTGCGCACCGTCATAGAAAACGGTCGTTTGAATGCTTTGCCGGAAATGGCAAATCAGTTTCGCGCTTTGAAAAACGCGCAAAGCGGCTCGTCTGATGCAGTCGTGCACAGTGCTTTCCCGATTGACGGTGCAGCTTTGGCTGAATTGGCGGTCACTTTGGAAAAGCAATTCAAGCGCAAGCTCAACTTGTCTGTTGTGTTGCAGCCTGAGTTGATCGGTGGTATTCGTGTGGTGGTGGGTGACGAGGTGCTCGACACGTCTGTCAAAGCCCGTTTGGAACAAATGAAAGTGGCTTTGACGGCTTGAAGCTTTTTGCTTAAACGTCATAAGTCAATTTAACTAGCTAACTAAAGAAAGAAGGAAAGAGTCATGCAACTCAATCCCGCAGAAATCTCTGAACTGATCAAGAGCCGTATTGAAGGCCTCTCAGCCAGCGCGAACATTCGCAACCAAGGCACTGTGGTTTCAGTGACCGACGGCATTTGCCGCATCCACGGTCTTTCAGACGTGATGCAGGGCGAGATGTTGGAATTTCCAGCCGGTAGCGATGGTTTGCCCACCTACGGTTTGGCCTTGAACCTTGAGCGCGACTCTGTGGGTTCTGTGATTTTGGGTGAGTTCGAGCACATCTCTGAAGGCGACACGGTTAAATGTACCGGTCGTATTCTTGAAGTTCCCGTCGGCCCTGAGTTGCTTGGCCGTGTGGTGAACGCTTTGGGTCAGCCGATTGACGGCAAAGGCCCAATCAACGCCAAAATGACAGACGTGATTGAAAAGGTCGCGCCAGGCGTGATTGCACGTAAATC
>JANMTB010000017.1:0-2152 GCA_031390045.1 Polaromonas sp. | reverse complement strand
CCGCCGCATCGCGCTGCCAAACAAGCCCCAACACGCGACCAACGGAAAGTTGATCGTGCCAAAAATCAACACCACCAACACCACTTGGCTGAGCTTAGAGCCACCAGCCGCAGAAGATACATAGGTGGTGATGGCGCTAATAGCCATGAACCACGCTTTAGGGTTCACCCACTGAAACGCTGCCGCGGCCCAAAAGCTCATCGGCTTAGACCCAGATGCTTTACCGTCACCAACAGGGCCTGAATGTGCAATTTTCCAAGCCAACCACAGCAAATAAGCTGTGCCAACGTATCGCAACACAGTTTCCAACTGCGGAATGACGGTAAACATGGTTTGCAACCCCATACCCACCGCAAAAATCATGAAACTAAAACCCATAGTGATGCCCAGCAAATGTGGAACTGAACGCTTCATGCCGAAATTCACGCCCGAAGTCATCAGCATCAAGTTATTCGGCCCCGGCGTGCCGGATGACACGGCGGCAAACACGGTGAGAGCGAGTATTTGGTCGGCGGTCATTCTTTACTCCCCGCCCTCAGGTCCACAAAACACCACCCAAGTGACAAAATCGTCGCTAAAACTTTCGAAACGATGCTCAACACCTGCAGCAACAAAAAATGCATCACCCGCAGCAGCATCAAACTTTTGACCATTGATGTCGATTCGCCCCGTGCCACCTTGGATGAAATACAACTCATCTTGTTGATGAGGCTGCTGTAAATCGACACCTTTTGGTGCAAATACTTCCACGCTCATAGACCCACCAGCCATCATGGTGACGAACGGCGCACCTTGTGGGTAAGTGGCAGTGGGCGCTGCGGGGAGGCGTTTTAGGGCTTGGGTGAGGGAAATTTTTATGCTCCATTCCCTGCAATATGCCCAAGCGCACGGCTTACATATTCGTCTTTTTCACCAACTGGGGCAAAATATCGCAAGACTTCTGTAGCTTGTTCTAAATTTTTGAGCTGCGAAATCAACCAGCCAGCAACATATTGCGCAGACAAACAACCACCTGCTGTGGCTATATTGCCATTTGAATAAAACGCTTGGTTCAAAACATTCACACCGGCCGCCTGCACCCATGGCTTGCTTGTGGTGTCGGTGCAAGCAGGCGTTTTACCAATCAACCCGAGCTTGGCCATCAAAAAAGTGCCAGAACATTGCGAAACGATAAGCTGTTTTTGTGGGTCAAGTTTGATTTGCGCCATGATGGATGCATCATGGCCTACTTCGCGCGTTTTCATGCCGCTGCCAATCAACACAGCATCGGCTGAATTGGCTTCGTGCAGATCAATATGCGCATCAATCGTCAAACCATTCATCGATGTAACTCTACGCGTTGGGCTGGCAATGCTGACACGCCAGTTGGTATCCCCCATCAGCGAAATGCGACTCAACATGCCGTAAGCAATCAAAGAATCCAGCTCGTTGAAGCCGTCAAAAGTCAAAATAGCGATATGAGTCATTTTGCTCAACAGTCAATCCACAATAAACAACTTCGCTCCCAGCGGCGCTGTTGAACGATGTGGCTCTGCGTTGTCTGCGACTTGGTAGCTCATGCCAGGCTTGAGCGTGAATGTGCGACCGTCTTCTAACTCTGTGTGCAATTCACCCTCAAGACACAGCAAAATATGGCCTTTGACGCACCAATGGTCAGACACATAGCCAGCGGTGTATTCGACCATGCGAACACGCACAACGCCAAAATGCTGAGTGCGCCAAAAGGCTTTGCCGGCTTGGGCTGATTTTTCTACGGATTCAATGGTTGACCAGTCGGTCGTGCCGAATGGGATGTTGATCATGTTCATTTTGAAGCTCCGGCACTGTTACTTGCCACACCCACCGGCATCTTCTTCCCCACAAACACAGTCGCAATCACCGCCAGACCAAATCCCAGGGTCATCGCATCGAGTTTTTCACCTAAGAGCGGGATAGCGAACAGCAGGCTTAAAAACGGCTGGACGAGCTGGACTTGGCTGACGCGGACGGCGCCGCCGATGGCTAGACCGCGGTACCAGGCGAAAAAGCCTAGCCACATGGAGAAAACGGCAACGTAGGCAAACGCCCACCAACTGGCGGTGTGGATAGCAGCTAGGTTTGGCGGTAGATTCAGCCAAGTCATCGGCAATGTGATGGGCAAAGACAGCACCAA
>JANMTB010000010.1:0-2552 GCA_031390045.1 Polaromonas sp. | reverse complement strand
ATTGGTCCAGATCAAAATACCCAGCGCACCGATGCCCATGACGGCGTTGCGCAGCCCCATCGACAATGACGAACCAACCACGGTTTGCACCAGCGTCGTATCGGCAGACAGGCGAGACAGCACTTCGCCCGTTTGCGTGGTTTCAAAAAACTGCGGGCTTTGGCGCAAGACGTGCGAATAAACCGCGTTGCGAATGTCCGCCGTGACGCGCTCGCCAAGCCAGCTCACGGTGTAAAACCGTGCAGCGCTGAACACGCCCAGCGCCACTGCCACGCCAAATAGCGCGAAAAAGTGGTTGCGCAGCGCCATGACAGACGCGCCTTTGTCTGTACTGACCAAACCACCATCAATCAAGCTGCGCAGCGCAAGGGGAAAGGCGAGGGTGGACACAGCAGCCATCACCAAAAACAACAAAGCCAGCCCGATTTGCAACTTATAAGGCCGCAAAAAAGGCAAAAGCCCCGAAATAGAGCGCGGGGAAGTGCCTTTTGGGCGGTCAGAAACTGTGGTCATTTAAAGTAGTTCGCGGAAATGATTGGAATTGCAAGTTGCAAAATAGGTTTAAGCGAGATTATCCTCTCGGTCTTCCTGTATTTTTCCCCACTTTGAAAAAGGGGGGCTAGGGGGGATTTAAAGGAGCTCAATAGCGCTCACAGGTTTAAATCCCCCTCAATCCCCCTTTTTCAAAGTGGGAAGTCAATCATCAGCTGTTAGTTCTGACGGCAAAAAATTAATCCTTCGCACCCAACTTCAAAGCCTCATCCCGCATCGTTTTCAACGCGGCAGCATCGGCAGCCTGAGTTGGCCAGCCACTTAAATGCTTTTGCGTGATGCTAGACAGTGCAGACAGCCAAGCCGAGTGGTCGTTCAAACACCCGATGTAGTTAAACGCCTGCCCGCCTGACGATGTGAAAGCATGGCGCACTTCCATGTTGATTTCTTCCAGCGTTTCCAAGCCGTCGCAGTTGAAGCCGGGGCAGATCACATCCATACGTTTCACGCCGCTTTTGGCTAGGGCGATCACTGTCGGCTCGGTGTAGGGCTGCAACCACTTGGCGCGACCTAGACGAGATTGGAAGGTCACTTTATATTGTGTAGGGTTCAAACCAAGTGCTTCACCTAGAAGACGCGCAGTTTTGTAGCATTCGCAGTGGTAAGCATCGCCCAAATGCAAGCTGCGCTCTGGGATACCGTGGAAGCTCATGACCAGCATGTCTTTGTTGTCAAAATGCGGTTTGCCGTGGATTTGCCACTCCTTGCGCACGCTTTGCTCTAGGGCGTGAATGTAGCCTTCATCGTCGTGGTAGCGGTTCACAAAGCGAAACTCGGGGATGCTGCGAACCTTCGCCGACCATGCGTAAACCTGGTCAAACACAGCCGCTGTGGTGGTCGCCGAATACTGCGGGTAGGCTGGCAAAATCAGCACGCGGCTGATACCTTCTGCCTTGAACTTGTCAAGCTGGGTCGCAATCGACGGGCAAACTTCCCCTGTGGTGTAGCACATGGCGTAGCGCACGGTGACACGGTGCCCTGCTTCGCCCAACCAGCCTTGCAAAAGATGGGCTTGCTTTTCGGTCCAAATCTTGAGGGGCGAGCCGTCTTTTGTCCAAATTGAGGCGTATTTTTCGGCTGATTTTGAAGAGCGAAACGGCACGATGATGCAGTTCAAAATAAACCACCAAATCAGCCGAGGAATCTCCACGACCCGTGGGTCGCTCAAAAATTCGCGCAGATAGGTGCGCAGCGCCGCAGCGGTAGGCGCGTCAGGTGTACCTAGGTTGCAGAGTAAGACCGCAGTGGTGGCGTTGTTGGCAGGCGGTTTGCCGTGGGTGAATTTGGGTTCTTGTTGGAAAGTCATGCCCGCATTTTCGCCTAGAATTTCAAAACACACTCTAAACCGCAAGGTAAACCCATGCAAAACGAGCTAATCAAACTAACACGTCGCTATTTTTCACTCGGCATCGTCGCACTGTCGACCACGCAGCTGGCAAATGCGCAAGCAGCCCAGCCATCGCAGCCAACGGAAGAAGCCCTGTGGAATGAGATGCGCAAAGGCGGTTACGTTTTCCTGATTCGACATGCCGATGCGCCAGGCACCTTTGATCCACCCGGTTTTCAGCTCGGCGTGTGCAGCACCCAGCGTAACTTGAGTGAAGAAGGACGGGCGCAATCTAAGCGTCTGGGTGAATTGTTTCGGTCTAAAAATGTGCCCATTGCTCAAGTTTTTAGCTCAGAGTGGTGCAGATGCATCGACACAGCGACCTTGGCTTTCGGCGCAGCCAATGTAAAAACGTGGTCAGCTATCAGTTCTCCCAGAGGTGGCGATGAGAAGCAGGCTAGATCGAACGTAGAAGCCGTTCGTCAGCGGATCGCGCAAGCCAGCTTGAAAACCAACATGGCGCTGGTCACGCATATGTTTAACATTCAAGACATCACGGGCGGCGGCGCAGCTCAAGGCGAGATTGTGGTGCTGCGCGCACAAGACAAACAATTGCGGGTGGTGGGGCGAATACCCACTTAACGATTCACTACGTGATTTAAATCAACTTTAC
>JANMTB010000009.1:0-2940 GCA_031390045.1 Polaromonas sp. | reverse complement strand
TGCGTCATGCTGGCGATCAGCGCTGGCTCGCCGCTGCCCCGACGCTGGTGGTTGTGTTTGAACCAGTTCCAGCAGCGCTGCGGGTTGGCGTCTTGCGACTGCTCGGGGTACAGCACACAGAAGCCGTGCTCGCGTGCCCGTTCGTTCATGCCCGTACCGAGCGCGAAGTCGTCGGGATTTTGGGTGCAACCGTGCAACATGACCACCAGCGGGCGCTGTTGAGCCGCTGCTCCAGTCAAGCCAGTTGGCACGTAGAGTTTGTAGCGGCGTGTCAGCGCTGCGTGGGTGTGGCTGCCGCTGGTGAATGTGCCTGTACTTGCAACGGAATCAGCATCTGCAGCGGTAGCGGCATCTGCCACTTCAAAAACGCAGCCATCCAAAATCATGGCTGATGGTGCTGGTTTAACGGGCATTTCTTGATCAGCTACAACGTCGTACACATTGCCTTTGCCGCTCAAAGCACGTTGTATCGCCGCTGTGGCTTCCGTTAATCGACCAGCTTGCGTCAGTTGGGTTGCTTGACGCATCAGGTTTTGTAAGTCGTTGTTCATAAAAATTTCTCAGGTTGGATCGGGCTGGAACAGGTTTACTGTCAATCAAATTAAAGATAGCGTGTGGCCAAAGCAGCCTTCACCGCTGCATTGGCTTGCAGCGAGCCCAGCACGTCCAAGGAGGCAATGGTGGCCAAGGCGAGCTCGGGGGTCACATCGTCGGCAAAGGTGACCAAGCCCAGCACACGAATGTGCAGCTGCTGGTTCGCTGCTTGAACGGCTTTGAGGTCTGCGGCGTTGAAATGCTGCAGCCCCAGCACCAGCATCTTGCGTGAAACCACCTGCTTCACCGCATCGGAATGGGTGCTCAACTGGTTGCGGATGGCCGTACGAATGAAGTCGGTGCGGTTGCCATAAAAACCCTCTGCCACCAGCAGATCGATCTGACCCAAGTCCACAAAGCCGAGGTTGATGGTGATTTTTTCTGAATCTATGACTTTGCGTTTGCTGATAACCGCTTGGTTTTCTTTTTTCATTTCACCATCTTAGCACCATCCAAATGGATGGTAAATGGATGGTGAATAGATGTTTTTAAAGAATTGATGGATTTTTACTAAAAACCCAGCCCCGCCAACTCGCCAAGAAACGAATCAAAACACAAACACAAAGAGAAGAATGATGATTAAGAGTGTGCCGATACCGATATACATAGAAATCTCCTGTGCATCGCTCACCCTCAACGAGGATGGTTAAGCAGACGCGAGTAGGTTCATTGGATGCCTTCGACTTGTCGAGGTCTGTGCGATGACATACAGACCATCCAACGCAATGCACCTATCTTCGTCCTTGAGCGCCAACCCATGCGGCTTGACGCTTTTCAGTCATTTGTAACCCTTAACTATTGAATGGAATTTATATGAACTACATTGAACGCGACACTTATGGCATGTACAACGTCGAGACCAACGGCGACTCTGGCGACAAACAGGGGCCTGGCCCTGAGCTGATGGGCGCTGACACGCTCAACGGCAATGACGTTTACAACCCAGAAGGTGAAGATCTAGGTGATATCAAAGAAATCATGTTGGATATGCGCACCGGTAGAGTGAGTTACGCGGTGTTGTCTTTTGGCGGCTTTATGGGCATGGGCGATAAGCTTTTTGCAGTGCCGTGGAGTGCTTTGATCCTTGATACGGTGAACAAGCGCTTCACACTCAATGTGCCAAAAGCCAGCTTAGAGAATGCGCCAGGTTTCGACCCCGATAAGTGGCCCAATATGGCCGACACAGCCTGGGCACAGGGCATCCATAGCTACTACGGGACGACACCGTACTCGGACGACATGAACGCTTAGAGCATTGTAAATTTCTACTCAAACCCACCCATACGCCGCAACTCCGCTGCCTCTGGGCTGGAGAGCATTTTGATCAACGCCTTTGCCGCTTGTGGCTGCGCGGCTTTGGTGCACACGGCTGCGGTGTAAACGGTTGCTAGTTCAAACTCTTTGGGCAAGACATCCACCAGTTGCACACCGCTGGTGTAGAGGATTTCTGTGACTTGGGTGCAGCCGACCAAGCCGACTTCGTCAGATTTCGCCATTTCGCCCATGGCTGTTGCGCCGTTGGGAAAGACGCGCAAAAGCGGGGCTAATTCTTTGTCGATACCAAGTTCTTGCAGCACTTTCATGAAGTGGATGCCTGCCGTGGCTTTGGCAGGGTCTGGAAAATAGATACCCGTTGCGGCTAACAAAGTTGCTTTTAGGGTTACTGCCGTATCAACTTTGGGCTGTGGCTCACCCGTTTTCACGGCGACACCGGTTTTTACCAAGCCCAATGCATGTGCGCTGCCAGCGACGACATAGCCACTGGCGGTGAGCTGGTCGATCAAGGCCTGCGTCAAGATCAACACATCGCAGGGTGCGCCGGCGAGGAGCTGCTCTTTCATCAAACCGACTGCGCCATAGGTGCCGCTCACGCTGCCATTTGTTTGCGCCAGAAATTGGGCCTCTAGCTTCCCGACCAAGCCTTTGGCAGCGCCGCCGCTCAGAATATGTAGTTGTGTCATATCGATTTTTAAAATGCTTGTTCGGCTTGGTTACTCAGCTTTGATACCGGCTGTCTTGATCACTTTTGCCCATTTAGCTATGTCATCACGGGCGTATTTTTCGAAGGCTTCGGGGGACATCACCATGGGCACAGCGCCTTGTTTTGCCCAGGTTTGTTTGACATCGGCTTGTGAGGAGATTTTTGACACGGCTTCGTTCAGCTTGTCCACCACGGCTTTGGGTGTGCCTTTGGGTGCCATGATGCCCAGCCAGATGGTGGCTTCGTAGCCTGGCACGCCTGATTCGCTGATGGTGGGCACGTCGGGTAACACGTCTGAGCGGGTTTTGCCGGTAGTGGCAATGGCTTTGACTTTGCCAGCGCGCACTTGCTCGACCATGGTGGTC
>JANMTB010000222.1:0-12876 GCA_031390045.1 Polaromonas sp. | reverse complement strand
CAACGTGCGTGGCGCGGGCGTCAAAGTCTGCTGTGGTGGCATTGTCGGCATGGGCGAGTCGCGCCAACAGCGTGCGGCTTTGATCGCGCAGTTGGCGAATCTCAGCCCGTATCCTGAATCGGTGCCGATCAACCACCTCGTGCGCGTTAAAGGCACGCCGATGGCGGACTTGGCACCGCTTGACCCGCTAGAGTTTGTGCGCACCATCGCTGTCGCCCGCATCACCATGCCCACCGCGCGCGTGCGTCTGTCCGCCGGCCGCCGTGAAATGGGCGACGCTGTGCAGGCCATGTGCTTCATGGCGGGTGCAAATTCCATCTTTTTTGGCGAAAAGCTGCTGACCACTGGCAATCCTGATACCGATGCAGATTTGGCACTGGTCAAACGACTCGGCATGCATTCACGCCAAGTCACGACGACAGCGTGATTAACGTGGTAGTAATCGTATTGACTATATTGCTATGAATAATATAGCTATTCAGGCAATAAATACATCGGCTAAGCTGCAAAATACCCCCGTTTTGCATGATGTTAGCGTGCAGTTTGAAACCGGACGCTGGACCAGCATTGTCGGCCCCAACGGAGCAGGTAAATCGACGCTGCTCAAGGTCTTGGCCGGTGTCTTGCCCCATGACGGCCGTGTTGAATTGTTCGGCGAAGTCATCTTGCAGATCGCGCCCCGTGAAAGAGCTAAAAAACTAGCTTGGCTGGGTCAAAACGAAGCCAGTGCGGATGATTTGACCGTGTTTGATGTCGCCATGTTGGGCCGTTTACCGCACCAGGCCTGGTTGGCACCTCCGAATCAGGCCGACAATGCCGCCGTCGAGCAAGCGCTGCGCAGTACCCAAGCTTGGGACTGGCGGGGCAGGGCGCTGGGGCAGCTTTCTGGCGGCGAGCGCCAACGTGTCCTACTAGCGCGTGCTTTGGCGGTGCAAGCCGATGTGCTGCTGATGGATGAGCCGCTGGCTAATCTAGACCCGCCGCACCAAGCCGACTGGCAGCAGATTGTGCGCGACTTGGTGCAGGGCGGCAAAACCGTGGTTAGCGTGCTGCATGAAACCACCATGGCGCTGCAGGCGGATGACATGCTCATCATGGCGGCTGGCAAGATCACGCATTTCGGCACGACTGCTGATGTCGTTACGCACCGTGCTTTGGAGCACGTTTTTGAGAACAGAATTGCCATCAAGCCGATAGAAAATATGCTTGTATCGCTACCGAAAATGTAGCAATTTATTAGCAAATTACACTGATATTTTAGGAAATCTCCATGCAACTTGAAATGCCACCAGAATGCAAACCTTACGACAAACCCGAGGGCGAACGCCGAGGGCTGCTGATCGTCAACACGGGCGACGGCAAAGGCAAAAGTACAGCGGCGTTTGGCTTGGCGTTGCGCGCGCACGGTCGCAGCAAGCCGGTCAAGATTTTCCAGTTCATGAAAGTGCCCAGCGCCCGCTTTGGCGAGCACCGTATGTTTGAGCAGTTGGGCATTCCGATTGAAGGTTTGGGCGACGGCTTCAGCTGGAAAAGCCAAGACTTGGAGCATTCTGCGCAACTGGCACGCGACGGCTGGCAACGCGCCAAAGCCGCCATCATGGGCGGCGAATACTTCATGGTCGTGCTCGATGAATTTACCTATCCGCTGATTTATGGTTGGATGGAAGCGGCAGGCGGCGTCGAAGAAGTCGTGCAAACCCTGTTTGATCGCCCCACACACGTGCACGTTGTCATCACTGGCCGCCGCTGCCCGCCTGAGATCATCGAGCTGGCTGATACCGTGACTGAGATGACGATGATCAAACACGCCTTCAAAGCCGGCATTCCGGCGCAGCGTGGGATTGAGGATTGAGTTGAAAGCCGTACGATGACTGCCAGTGCTTCACCTCATGCCTTCAGTTTAGAAGAGCAGCAGGCGGTTTATCGTGCTATTTACGAGCGACGTGATATGAGGCACTTTTGCGGCGGCCTTGTCGCAGACGATGTGTTGCAGCGCTTGCTGTCTGCTGCCCACCATGCGCCCAGTGTTGGGTTGATGCAGCCTTGGCGATTTATTCGTATCCGAAGTCCGCAGCTAAGACTTGCTTTGCATACATTGGTCGAAGACGAGCGCGCACTCACAGCTCGTGCGTTGAACGAGAGTGAAGACCAATTTATGAAGCTCAAAGTTCAGGGCGTGATGGATGCTGCAGAAGTGCTCGTCGTCGCGCTTCCACCGGGTCGAGAAAAACATATTTTCGGTCGCCGCACCATGCCAGAGATGGATTTAGCCTCGGCCTCATGCGCTATTCAAAACCTCTGGCTGGCAGCACGGGCGGAAGGTCTGGGGATGGGCTGGGTGTCGATTTTCAGCCCGGAGCAGTTGGCGCAATTGCTTCAGATGCCCGAAGGCAGCCGACCGATTGCCGTTCTGTGTCTGGGTCCAGTCACGGCTTTTTATGACCAACCCATGCTGCAAACCGAAAAATGGGCCCAGCGAGCCGCGCTTGCCGACATGGTGTTTGAAGACCGTTGGGGGCAAGGCTAGGCCGACGGGTTGGATGACAACATCACTCATTACTTTTAGCTGTGCGCTGGTCGCTGCGGTGCTCATTGATCACTTTTGGGGAGAGCCGCCTGCGCGTCTGCACCCCGTGGTGTGGATGGGCAATTATTTGAGTTGGGCTGCTGAGCATGTCTTGCCGAAACTGTCTAACGATGATGAAAAGCCAGATTACAAGTCATTTTTAGCTGGAGCCGGCGTATGGATTTCCGCAGTAGCTCTTATTTTGATAGTTTTTTCTGGTCTTCAACGGGTGGTTTTGCAGCTGCCTGTCCTGTGGGCAGCCCTGTTGCTTGGCATTCTGCTCAAACCCTTGTTTGCCTGGCGTATGCTGCGCCGTGAGGTGCAAGCGGTTGAACTTGCACTGCAAGAATCTTTAGAAGCGGGCAGAGCGCGCTTGTCCATGCTCGTTAGCCGCGACACCACGGCCTTGACCGAATCTCAAGTCCGCGAAAGCGCGATTGAAACCCTGGCTGAAAATCTCAATGACTCGGTCATCGCCCCGATATTCTGGTTCGTTTTATTGGGCCTGCCCGGTGCGGCGGTGTACCGCTTTGCCAACACGGCTGATGCGATGTGGGGTTACAAGGGCGTCTATAGAGGCCGAAACTGGGAATGGGCTGGCAAGTGGGCGGCGCGGGCGGACGACGTGCTGTCCTGGCTGCCTGCGCGTATCACGGCGGCGCTGCTTTGGCTAGTGTCTGGTTTCAAAGTTACATCATTTTGGTCACGTTTGCGGCAGGAAGCCTCCAAAACGCCATCTCCCAACAGTGGCTGGCCCATGGCAGCAATGGCTTTGCTGTTGAATATCCAGCTCTCCAAGCCCGATGTTTACACCTTGAACCCGTCTGGAAACGCCCCGAATACGCCAGATACGTCAAAATCCATCAAATTAGCCTCAAAATCGACTATAGCCGGCGTATTAATTGCCTGTGTAGCTATATTATTCATAGCATATTCAGTGAATTCATGAATCCTGCAATGATCTACGAAGCTCCCAAGCGCATTCACGGCGGTACAGACGCGTTGGGTTTGCCGAAATTTGACTTTTCCACCAACAGCAACGCCTGCGGCCCTAGTCCCCTCACGCAAGCGGCTATCTCGCAGGCCGATGCCACGCGGTATCCCGACCCTGGCTACACGGCTTTGCGCGACAAGTTGGCCGCGTTTCATGTCTGCGAAGCTGGGCGCATCGTCATTGCCTGCAGCGCCAGCGAGTTCATTTTTCGCATCACGGCCTTGGCCAAGTTGCAAGGCGTCAGCGCCGTTTTTGTGCCGCCGCACAGCTTTGGCGACTACACGCACGCCGCCCAAGCTTGGGGTTTGTCTTTGACGACGGACGCCAAAGCCGCTGGTTTGGTTTGGCATTGCCAGCCGTCCAGTCCGCTGGGGCAGGTCGATTTCGGTGACTTTGAAGTCTCATCAACCGCCATTCACGTTTTAGATTTGGCTTACGCACCCATGCAGCTGAGTGGTAACAAGCTGAAAACGAGCCCCAGCGACGCGGTTTGGCAACTTTATTCACCCAACAAAGCACTGGGTTTGACCGGGGTGAGGGCGGCTTATGCGATTGCGCCGTTAGGTTCAGAAGAGTTGGTTCCTCAATTAAACGGTCTGTCTGCCTCATGGCCGCTGGGCGGACATGGTGTGGCTATGCTGGATAGTTGGGTTAACGCTGATGTTCAAGATTGGCTCGTCGACAGCCTGCAAACACTGCAAGTCTGGAAAACACGTCAAATTGAGTTGCTTGAGTCGCTGGGTTGGACATGCCAGCCCAGCGCCACCAATTTCTTTTGCACCAAACCTATACTCCCAAACGCCTTGAGCTTAGATCAGGCTTTGGCAGCGTTGCGCCAACAAGGCATCAAATTGCGGGATACGACGTCGTTCGGATTACTCGGTCAAGTGCGCGTTAGCGTCCAGCCGCCATCTGCACAAGATGCTTTGCAAAGCGCATGGCTAAATATCGTTAAGGGGTACAAATGACTACAAAAGCCATCATGGTTCTAGGTACTACCAGCGGTGCTGGCAAAAGCTGGCTGACCACCGCACTTTGCCGCTATTACGCTCGCCAAGGGCTGAAAGTCACGCCTTTCAAGGCTCAAAACATGAGTAACAACGCGCGGGTCGTCGATGGCGGGGAAATTGGCAGCGCGCAGTACTTTCAATCCCTCGCTGCCAACGCCGTCCCCGAAGTCCGCATGAATCCGCTGCTGCTCAAACCCGAGCGCGACACCCATAGCCAGGTCGTTTTAATGGGACAAGTCAACGACGAGTTGACCCAAGCCCCGTGGCGCGACCGCAGCAAGCGGGTTTGGCCGACGATTCAACAAGCGTTACACGAGCTGATGGCGCAGAACGACGTGGTGGTCATCGAAGGCGCAGGCTCACCGGCCGAGATCAACCTCAAAGCCAACGACATCGTCAACATGCGGGTGGCCGTCGCCGCCAACGCCGCTTGTTTGTTAGTCACGGATATCGACCGGGGCGGCGCGTTTGCCCATTTGTACGGCACCTTTGCGCTCTTGCCGCCGGATGAGCAGGCGATGATCAAAGGTTTTGTGTTGAACAAATTCAGAGGTGACGCTGCGTTGCTAGCCCCCGGCCCCGAGATGTTGCGGGAGATGACCGGCGTGCCAGTCGTCGCCACTTTGCCCATGTGGTGGCAACATGGCCTGCCCGAAGAAGATGGTGTTTTTGACGACCGCAGCGTGGCTTCTGGTGCGGTCACCACCACGATTGCTGTCATCGCCTACCCCCGTATCAGCAACCTGGACGAGTTCCAGGCGCTGAAAAACGTGCCCGGCGTGCGCCTGAAATGGGTACGCAGCCCGAGCGAAATTATCGATGCCGACTGGGTCATCCTGCCCGGTAGCAAACACACCAGTAGCGACCTGGCCTGGCTGCGTTCGCAAGGCTTAGATGCTGCTGTTGCCAAGCATGCCGCGCAAGGCAAAGCGGTGTTGGGCATCTGCGGCGGATTGCAGATGCTGGGAGAGGCACTGATTGATATGAACCAAATTGATGGCAATGGACCTGGTTTGGGCCTGTTGCCACTCGTCACCAGTTTTGAAATCGCCAAAACCGTACAACATCGGCATACTCAATTTGGCAAGCTCATAGGTTTATGGTCAAAATTGAGCGATGTGAATGTTGCCGGCTACGAAATCCACCACGGCCAAACGGCACAACATCCTGCCATGGCGATGGCCGGCGATGTGGCAGTCGCTGTACTGCCCGATGCGCTAGGCTGGCAAAACCCCGCTGGTAATGTGCTGGGCTTGTACCTGCACGGCATGTTTGAAGACCCCGCTGTGTTGCAAGCGCTCTTTGGCGCGACCACACCGACTTTGGATGTTGTGTTTGACGGCTTGGCCGATTACATTTCACAGCATTTTGAGAAAAATTTCCTTAATTCCTTAATTCTTTAATTGCTTAATTTTTTACAAAAACCATGACCACTTTCGCTTTACCTGTCCTGCAAGACATCAGCAACCCCGCCTTCACCGCCAAGCTGCAACACAAAATCGACAACAAAACCAAACCACTGGGTTCGCTCGGTCAACTGGAGGGTTTGGCGCTGCAAATCGGGCAGATTTTGGGCACAGAATCGCCACAACTCGACCAGCCGCAGATGTTGGTGTTTGCCGGCGACCACGGTTTGACGGCGCGTGGCGTCTCGGCTTTCCCCAGTGACGTGACCTGGCAGATGGTGGAGAACTTTATTGCGGGCGGCGCTTGCGTCAGCGTGCTGGCGAAGGCCAACAACATCGCTTTGAACGTGGTGGACTGTGGCGTGAATCACGCGTTTTTGGACGCCGCTCAAACCCCGCGAGCCGGTTTATTGAGTGCGAAGATTGCCAATGGCACGGCAGATTCATCCATCGCACCCGCCATGACCGCCGCCCAATGCCAGCAGGCGATTGAAAACGGCATGGCGATTGTTAAAAACCTGCCGGGCAACGCGATTTTGCTGGGCGAAATGGGCATCGGCAACACCTCGGCAGCATCCTTGATTTTGTCGCGGCTGCAAGGTTTGGATATTGCCGAGTGCACAGGCGCGGGTACGGGTTTGGACGGTGCTGGCATTGACCGTAAAACTGCTGTGCTGCGCGAGGTGCTGGCTTTCCATGCGGGTGTGACTGCACCGTTGGACTTGATGGCAGCCTTTGGTGGTTTTGAGATGGCGACCATGCTGGGTGCGGTGTTTCAAGCAGCGGCAGAGCAACGTGTCATCGTGGTGGATGGCTTCATCACCACAGCGGTGATCTTGGTCGCCCATGCCTTGCAGCCCGCCGTGTTGAAGCGCTGCGTGTTTGCCCACCGATCGGGCGAGCGTGGACATGGGCTGATGTTAGAAAAATTGAATGCAAAACCACTGTTAGACATGGGTTTGCGCCTAGGCGAAGGCTCAGGCGCAGCGCTCGCGTGGCCCCTGTTGACGGCGGCTTGCACAGTGCTGCGGGAGATGGCTAGTTTTGAGTCGGCAGGGGTGTCTGAAAAGTCAGCTGAATAACGCGATTTTAAGGCTGTGCTTTTGCCAACACAGCTTCTATCGTTCGAATCAATGCTTCAGGGTCAACGGGCTTTACCAAGTGAGCGTTTAAGCCGACTTGAGCAGCCTCATCTTTGTGGCGTAAATGCCCAAAACCGGTCAATGCGATGATCGGTATGTCTTGACAGGAAGGTAGTAGCCGCATTTGGCGCGCAAGCTCATAGCCAGTCATATCGGGTAAACCGATGTCCATCACGACAGCATCTGGCCGTTTTAACCCTAGCGCGGCCAAGGCTTCTGCGCCATCAGCAGCTTCTATGATCTCATAACCCGACAACCTGAGCATTTCGGACATGACGGCGCGTACATCTGCGTTGTCTTCAACATACAGCAGAGTGCGAGACTGTGGAGCCATCAAACGTGTAGATGCCAATGCTGGCTCGCTGATAGGAGCGGGCACCGCAGGAAAATTACACGTAAAAGTGCTACCAAGATTCAGCCCAGCACTTGCAACGGTGACTGTGCCAGCGTGAAGCTCTACCAACTGCTTGACCAGCGCCAGGCCAACGCCCAAGCCACCGTGGTCGCCGCTCGCGGGTGCTGGACCTTGTATGAATGGCTCAAACACATGGGCAATCAGCTCAGGTGTCATGCCGGTACCATGATCTTTCACACTGAGCACGGCTAGGCCATTGGCTTGTTGCAGATCAACGTGGATAGCGTTTCCTAGGGGTGAAAACTTCAGCGCATTGCCGATAAGGTTGATAATAATCTGCTCAATACGCACCGAGTCGGCGTTGATCCAAACCGACTCCGCGGTGACATTGATGCTGTGACCATTGACGCGTTGCGCTGCTTTCAAACCGTCAACGCACCTTTGCAGACATTCAGCCAGATTCACAGGCTGCGGGTTCAACACTATTTTTCCAGCCATCAGTCGAGACATGTCGAGCAAGTCATCAATAATGTGAATCAGGTGACGGTTTTGCCGCTTGATGATGCCTAAGTGGTGGTTTGAGTCCTTCGTGCCCTGATTGGCATGCGCCAAAACTTCGACAGCACCAGAAATGGCGGCCAGCGGGTTGCGCAGTTCGTGCCCCAGCATGGCTAGGAAATGGTCTTTGGCTTTGTTTTCTTTTAGAACGGCTATGAAAGCCTGATGCTCGACAACAAGCAGACGCGCTCGTTCAGCCTCTGCAAAATGCCGCGCTAAGCTTTCCTTTTCTAGTAACTTTCCCGCATTTGCCAAAGATTGGTTCAAGACATCAACCTCAAGGATTGATGTGCGCGCCGCCATCTTGGGTGTCTGGCCTTGACCCAGAGCCATTGCAGCTGCACTGGCATTTTTGACAGCTGCTACAAATCGCCTGCTAAACGCAGCTGCCATGATGCCAGAGACCAGCATGGCCAACAAAAATCCTGCGGTTGCAGTTTGCACCGCGCGCATGATGGGGGCATCGATCGTAGCCACTGGTGCCGCCACAGCGATGGTCCAGCCCGTCAACTCAGAGTGGTCGAAGGCGTCGTACGACTCAATGCCTTCCATCGTTGAATGTTGGATCAAGCCTTGCTTTGTATTGGCTGCAGCTGCAACCAGTTCGGGCCTTGCTGCCCTCCCCAAAAATTCGTCGCTTTTGTGGCTTCGTGAAATGAACCGGCCAGCACGGTCAATGACGGCGACGATCCAATCAGCCGGTAAGTCTTGATGCTTGGCAATGTCTTTCCAATGAGCTAATGAAAAACCTTGAGCAACGACATAGTTTGTCGAGCTAATTTGGGTTGAGGGTACGTAAACTGCGACGAGCTGACGCCCTGTGAGCGGGCCCACAAATATATCTGACACAAAGGGCTTTTGCGAGGCGATGACTTTTCCAACCAATGCTGAAGCTGTGGTTGCCTTAGGCGTTTCTGCAAATGCCACAGCGGTATTTAAAACCTGCGTTCCATCTGGCCTAAACAACCCCACCCAAGAGTTCTGTGAACGGTTAATAGCTTTTGCCTGCACGTAAAAAGATTCGTAATTGCCGGTTTGCAAATGCTCTGAATTGCTAAGTGCTTGCAGCGCTGAGATGGACGCCTGTATGTCCCTATCGACTGTTAGGCTGATGGCATCTACCGTTTTATGCAAAGTTGCAAGTGATGCCGCCTGTTCTTCTATCCTGATTTGGTTCACCGCGAACGCAGACGCCAAAACCAGCGGCAACATGATTGCAGCGACCATCAAAGCAATAAAAATCCGGATGCGCATAGCTTATTTATACCTCTAAGCGTTTGATATTGGCAAGCGCAGTATGACGCTCCCAGCCTCGTGTTTTATATGCAAACCATCCACATCGGCAATCGCTTGAACATCGTCCCAATCAATTTTTCGGTAAGCAGCCAGACCGATGTGAAACTCTTCGCGTGATGTGCTTACATCTGAGGTGGCTCCAACATCAGCCAGCATGATCTTTACCAGCATGTCTTGTCCTTCTTGGGCCGCTGTTATCAGCACATTTGCGGTCGATGCTACTGCGTCAGTAAGCGCCAGCAAAGCCGCCACAAAAGCGCCATGCACGTGATGCAGCGCAACGTCAGTTGTCATGCCCTCGGTTTGGTTGACAAATTTCAGTCCTCTGAATGAAAGCTCGGTCATCACCAGATGCAAGACATTCTGAATGCCTTTGCTTAGGGTAACGCGGGCTTCGGGGTTGACCACCATCCAGCCCATCAAATCTAGATTTGAGTGGGTCGCGGCGATAGCGAGTGTTCGCATTTCACCGCTATTCTTAATCAGTGTGGGCATATCTGGCGAAGCCGTAAGCAATCGCTTTTCAATGATCGTTGCCAGCATCGTGACGGGTTGAAAGCCGCCAGCCATGTCATGCCGAATGGCAGGCGCCAATCTTCGCAACAGTGCATACCGAGCGGCTTCTGCGCAGCGCTTTAAATCAATCGGTGAGCTTGGCATCGGAGTTTTCCCCTGTATTGATTCTGTAAGCCATCATACGGCATTCTTGGTGTCAGAGCTCATACCGCAAACTAAGCTCAAGTACTTATACAGTGAGTAAGAAGCTATGGGATTTCTATCCATGATAATGAGGCGTAAATGTTCTCTATCCGCCTTTTCATTCGCCATTACCTCTTAGCCATCCAATTCTTCACCCGCATTCCCGTCACGGGACGGTTGGCGGCTTGGGTGGGGTATAGCCCGGCGATGCTGCGCGCCAGTGCCGCGCATTTTCCGGGGGTGGGAGTCTTGGTCGGCGGCTTGGTAGCAGGGTTGTCTATGCTGCTGATGGCGGTTTTGTCTAAAGAGGGGCAATACCCGCCGCAATTGGCGTTGGTAGTAGCGGCTTTGGGCACAGTTTTCAGTGTGATGCTGACGGGCGCTTTTCATGAAGATGGTTTGGCAGATGTGGCTGACGGGCTGGGCGGCAGCCAAGACCGCGAGCGGGCTTTGGAGATCATGAGAGATTCGCGCGTCGGCGCTTTTGGGGCGATTGCAATTACCTTGATTTTGCTCACTAAAGTTTCACTTTTGGCTTTAATTGGTGCAGTAAACCCGCTGGCCATGTGCGTCAGCATCTTCGCCGCGCACGTGGTGTCGCGCACCTGGCCGTTGTTGCTGATTCGCCTGCTGCCGCATGTGGGCGACATCGGCAACAGTAAATCTAAGCCCTTGGCCGATCAAATCTCGTTGAAAAGCTTATCCATTGCATTTTTATGGTTAATTTTGTCTCTAGCCGGCGTATTTATTGCCTATGATGCTATATATTTAATATCATCTATAGTTGTTAGTTTAGTCGCGTTATTGTACATGTGGCAATTATTTGCCAAACGTTTGCAGGGTTTCACGGGCGACTGCTTGGGTGCGACGCAGCAGGTCTGCGAGCTAGCGTTTTACCTTGGCACGGCGCTGGCTTTGTCGCACCTCGACTGGCTTCGCGTTTTTTCTATAGCGCATTGGCTATAGGCATCAGGTTAGCTAAGTTTTTATGAAGCTTTGGCTCGCCCGCCACGCCCAGCCGCTGATAGGCGCAGGAATATGCTATGGCGCGTTGGATGTGCCAGCCGATGCTGCTTTGACCACGGTTGCCGCCCACTCTTTGGCTGAAGCTTTGCCGAAAAACACCGTTTGCCGCATCTCGCCACTGCGTCGCTGCCAGCAACTAGCCACCGCATTGGCTTTGCTTAGACCAGATTTGTCAATCGAATCAAGCACTTGTACAGATCAACGCTTAACGGAGATGGATTTCGGTGAATTCGAAGGACAAGCTTGGGCAGCCATTCCCAAAGCGGCTGTTGACGCTTGGACAGCCGATTTTGGCAACCACCGTTTTGGCGGCTGCGAGAGTGCAAACGAGGTGCTTCAGCGCGTCAAAGCTGCACTGGATGATTCGGTTGCATTACCTGCGAACAACGTGCTGTGGATCACCCATGCTGGCGTGATTCGTGCTTTAGATCTGTGCCATCAGGGTATCTACCAACTCACACTGTCTTCAGAATGGCCGCGTGAGGTGTTCGAGTTTGGATGCTACAAGGCGATTGAGGCCAGCCCCACTTAAACACTTGACGAAAACGCCTAATCACCACATTGGATAAGTCGAGTGATTCCGCCGGCATATCAAATAGAGCATCGATATGCTGACAGATCGAAACCTCAACCCCATTCTTCAAAAAGAACAGTTCAACCAATCAGACAGCACGCGCAGCCAGCGGTTGGTTTGGCGGCTTCTAAAAGTTAGGCGGTTCCGCCCAGCATCTACAGTTATCTGTAAATGTCCTGCGCCTGGTAATTTTTCCATTCCGTGCTCAGGTGTGTTGCGTCTTCATCATTGCGTGGACGTACGCCCATCAAAATACCACCATTGCTAATGCCTTCCTCATATTCTTTGACGCGTTCTTCAGGCATGTTCCAGCCTACAAGTGCTCCGACAAGGCCGCCTGTGGCAGCGCCCGCGCCTGCACCAGCCAAAGCCGCAGCAATCGGGCCTGCCAATACCAAGCCAAGGCCAGGGATGGCAATGCTAGTGCCTACAGCAGCAACGGCGGCGGCGATGGCGCCCACTGTGCCACCAATTGCACCCCCTACGCCAGCGCCTTCAGCGGCCTTGTTACCCAGCTCGGTCTCTGTGCCCGCAGACGTGAAATGGCGTGCTTTGGTCTCGTCTGACATGACAACGTTGATGTCATCTTTGGCGTAGCCACGGTCTGACATCGCTTGGTAGCCTTTCTCTGCGCTATCGCGGTCTGGGAACAATCCAGTCATCAATGGTTTTTCATTGGTCATCATAAATTTCTTTCAGTTGTAAAGATTAAGTTAAGGATAAAAATAGGCAATCTACAACTGAATGTTGCCTTCTTGCCTATTGCCTTGACCGCTAAAACGGCTGGATTAATTTTCCGTTTTCAGCCCGTGGCGTGCTGACGGACTAGACCTTATTAGACGTACTCAGATTTCGCAATGGCCAGTCAGAATTCGCCTACACATCACGATTTTCTGTGAATTGACGAGAGCGGGGATAGTCCTACACGCGTAAAAGCGCGACGCTGACGCGTTCGCTACTACTCAAAAATAAAATTTGGTCTCCACTTTAAATTCTTTCAGAATATATATTTTGATAGTATTTTTTAACCCATCCTATGCCTTAACTTGAAAAAATGAAACCACTATGAAAAATGCAACCAAGCCCGACAATTCAGAATCCGAAAAATCGCTAGAAGCAACCGCTTTGCTGCGCGCCGACCATAAGGTGGCGGACGCTTTGTTTACAGAATTCGAAGCTGCCAAAACTTCTGCTAAGAAAAAACAGATTGTTGCGAAAATTTGTGCTGAACTGACGGTTCATGCACAGGT
>JANMTB010000218.1:0-14486 GCA_031390045.1 Polaromonas sp. | reverse complement strand
TAAAACATTTCGTATCTCATCTTTCAAGTAACTATCCAAGAGTGAACAGAAAAGACTGACGACTAGTAACGCTAATTGAGGGCAAAAAAAGGCTTTCCAATTTGAAAAGCCCTCATTGCTTTGCCCCTATTTTACGGAGGCATCGCCTTAAAACTCAGTAAAAACTGTTCATAAAAACCTATTAACTGAGCAACCCTTGATTTTTTGCCACCATCACGGCTTGCGCTCGGGTGTGAACATTCAATTTGTGAAAAATATTTTTAATATGCACCGAAACGGTTTGCGCTGCAATATTCAGCTTGCTGGCGATTTGTGGGCCTGTGCTGCCAATGGAAACCAAATACAAGATCTCTTTTTCGCGGTTTGACAATACCGTGTCAACTCTTGCAAATTTGTCATCTAACTGTGTGATGTTTGATTGTTTTGGATCGGAATGGGCAAATTTTTCCAACATGCGACGTGCAATGTGCGGAGAAATAAACGCACCGCCATTGGCCACTTGTAGAATAGCTTGCGCAAAATCGCCGAACCAAGAATTTTTAACTAGATAGCCCGTCGCTCCATTTTCGAAAGCATCCAAGGCTTTGAATTCATCATTATCAGAAGACAGGACGATGATCTCTACCTGTTTGCTGCGCAGCTTCATGTGTTTGATCAAGGCTTTAGTTTCGCTATGTTTATGCTTGTCAATGTCCGAATCAATCAACAACACGTCAAAATCATAGCGCGCTATCGTTTGTGCTGCATCTCGGATGGTTGTTGCGCTGGCTATCAGGTCAATTCGGTTGTCAACCGTCAACTCTTGCGCTATCACGCTGCGCATGCTGGCATCTTCCTCAACCAAGATCACGCGTAAAGGCTTGTCCGCTTGGCCAATCAAAAAATCTGGCCACAATGATGCCGGGCTGGCGTGGTAAGTGAATTGCCCCTGAGACTGCTTGTCTGCCAATTGAGACAGATCAGGAGCTATGACATTTGTTTTTGATTTTAATAAAGCACTCATTTTTGGTTTTCATTCTTTATACTGACGGTTGCATTTGATACAACTGAAATGTAAATTAAAACTTTAGTTCTTCCACATATCATTTTTTAATATATGCATGCGCTTTTATGCTAAGGAATATTTAAGAAATTACACAACAAGCATGCAATCGAAATTTTAAAAAAATAATCTGTAATAACTGTTTAATATCAACAGTTTACGAAGGCAATGAACTATTATGAAAATTAAATCGTTTACAATTAGCATGAGAAATGTCACAATCATGATGCTAGTTATTTTGTAACTGTGGTATTTTGTGGTACTTATAAGTCAATTTGTAGCTTTTTTTATTCATTTCGACCAATTAAACGCACGCAAAGTTACAGCTGTATCTGTACTTACACATACAACATGCCTCAAAACCTATGAAGTACCCTGTTTAGGCTACATCATCGTGGGCATTTTATACATTTAGATCAAATGAGCAACATTTACGAATTGACCGCCAATCAGCTGTCTCTAGCCATTCATAGCAAGCAATTTTCGTGCCGCGAAGTGATGTGGGCAACACTTGAACATATTGACACTATCAACCCCCATTACAACGCCATCGTCAGCCGCGTTGACACTGAGGATTTACTCAAACAAGCCGATATCAAAGATGCCTTGCTGGCACGTGGCGAATCAAACGGTTGGCTACACGGTGTACCAATTGCTATCAAAGACATAGCGCCAACAGAAGGTATTGCTTCAACGAGCGGCAGTCCGTTGTTGAAAAACTTTGTTCCTAAAGAAGACGGCTTGATGGTGCAGCGCATGAAAGCAGCTGGCTGCATCGTCATTGGCAAAACCAATGTGCCTGAGTTTGGGCTGGGCTCACACACGTTTAACGAGGTGTTTGGCGCAACGTGTAATGCGTTTGACCCGACCAAATCCGCTGGGGGCAGCTCAGGCGGCGCAGCGGTGGCGCTGGCAACGCGCATGCTTAGCGTGGCGGATGGTAGCGACTTTATGGGCAGCTTGCGCAACCCTGCTGCTTGGAACAACGTGTTTGGCATGCGCCCCAGCCAAGGCCGCGTGCCCATGTGGCCGGTTGCCGACGTGTGGGTGAGCCAGCTCGGCACCGAAGGGCCGATGGCCCGCACCGTGCAAGATGTCGCAAGATTGCTAAGTGTTCAAGCTGGCTGGGACGCCAGATCGCCACTGTCTATCGCCGAAAACGGGTATGCATTCGACACAGATTTGAACGACAGCTCCCAGTTCAAAACCAAAGCCATAAAAATCGGCTGGCTGGGTGATTTGAATGGCTATTTGCCTATGGATGCGGGTATTTTGGAGACTTGCGAATCAGGCTTGAAGAGATTTGAGGGTATTGGTTGCCATGTTGAACCCATCAACTTAGGATTTTCAAATCAACGCGTGTGGGAATGCTGGCTCACTTGGCGGCGAGCTTTGGTGGCCGCTCGTTTAGCACCGTTTTTGGTTCAGCCTAAAAACCGTGAATGGATGAAACCCGAAGCACTGTGGGAGTCAGACCAAGCAGCTTCGCTGACGGGAAACGACTTCATGAGCGCCAGTGCCACGCGAACCCAGTTGTATCAACATTTATTACAACTCTTCGATAAAGTTGACTTTTTAGCCCTCCCTAGCGCGCAAGTTTGGCCATTTGATATCGCCAAACGCTGGCCGACCGACATCGCTGGCAAAACTATGGACACCTACCACCGCTGGATGGAAGTCGTCATTTTGCCCACGCTGGCAGGTTTGCCCTGTATCAGTATCCCGGTGGGTTTCAACGCGGCTGGTTTGCCCATGGGTATGCAGCTGATTGGCAAACCACGTGGCGATTTGGCGTTGTTGCAGCTGGCGCATGCTTACGAGCAGGTGGCGCAAGATGTGCTGACAGTGAAGCCCAAGATTGCTAATTGCGACGATTAATACGTTTTAATAACCGTAAAAGCTAAATTGATGCCCTGCTTTGCCCCGTGCAATCTCTGGCGTTTTACCGCTCATCAGCTCTGACAGCGCCTTGCCAGAGCCCGCACCATGCGTCCAGCCCAGCGTGCCATGACCGGCGTTGATCCACAGGTTGGTAACGCTGGTTTTGCCGATGTAGGGGATGTTGGTTGGCGTGGCGGGGCGTAGGCCGGTCCAAAAATGGGGCGATCCGCCCTCTTCTTCTGAGCGCGTGTCGCACACACCGGGCAGCACTTGTTCTACGCGGCGCGCCAGCATCTTGCAGCGAGCTTTGGCTAAATCCGTGTTCAAAGACGTGTCGTAGCCGCCCACTTCAATCGTGCCAGCCACCCGTAGCTGGTCACCCAAGCGGCTGATAGCGCATTTGACTTGGTCGTCAATCATGGAGACTGTGGGCGCCCGCTTGGGATCCAAAATTTTGAAGGTCGCGCTGTAGCCTTTACCCGGATAAATCGGTACATCAACACCGACGGTGCGCAGCAAGGGTGCGCTGTACGAACCGCAGGCGACGACATAAGCATCGGCCATTAAAGTCTGTTTTTTAAGAGCATCATTTAGCACTGTAGCCGGCGTATTTATTGCCTCTATTGCTATAGATTTAATAGTATTTTTTTCTTTATTTAACTTCACCACGGTGTAGCCGAACTTAAACTGCGCGCCACGTGCAAAGCAACGCCGCGCCAGCTCTTGGGTGAACACGCGGGCGTCGCCGCTTTCGTCGCTGGCCGTATAGGTGCCGCCCACAATCTGAGAAGCGAATGAGCTGAGTGCTGGCTCAATTTTGAGCAAGGCATCACGGCTCAATATTTGTCTTTTGACGCCATACTTTTGCATCAATTTTGCCGCTTCGCCCGCTGAATCTAATGCATGCTGGTCTGTGAAATAGTGCGCTATGCCGCATTCCAAGCGGTTGTAAGTGATGCCAGTTGCCGCCACCACGTCTTTCAATGCCGCGTGGCTATAGGCACCTAGTGCGACAATTTGCTGCACATTGCGCTCAAACGCGGCATCGTTGCATTGCTCCAAAAACTGCAAACCCCAGCGCCATTGCAGCCAGCCGCCGCCAAATTTGGCCGTAGGACCGAAGGTGGGCAACTGCGGGCGAAAAAGCAAGGGCGCTTCCTTGCTAAACATCCATTTCAGGGCTTTGAGCGGTGCGTCTTTGTTGGCCCAAGGCTCACAGTAGCTCACCGATATTTGTGCAGCATTGGCAAAGCTGGTCTCTAACGCGGCGTCTGGCTGGCGCTCAACCACCGTCACCTCATGCCCCTGCTCTAGCAAATGCCAAGCCGTGCTGATGCCAATGATGCCTGCGCCCAGAACAATCACTTTCATATTTCAATCACTTTCATCATCTTTTGTACCATATTATTTTTACTGATGGAACATAGATAGCAGTGTGAATCAAGTTGCCAATAATTAGAAGCCTTATTAAACTATCAGCAAAAATATCAAGATTGCTAATAGAAGACAGAAGACGAATAAAAAAATGAGACAACACCATGAGTACATTTGACTCCGACGCCCTGGAATGCTTAGCCGCCATCGTCGAAGAAGGCGGTTTTGAGCGTGCGGCGCAGCGCCTGTCCATCACCCAATCGGCTGTGTCGCAACGCTTACGCGCGCTAGAAGCGCAAGTCGGCACGGTTCTGATTGTCCGTAGCCGACCGCTGAAAGCTACCCAAGCGGGGCAATTACTGCTCAAGCACACCAAAATGATGCGCCTGCTCAGAGCGGATTTAGAGCGCGATTTGAAAGAATTGGCGCCCAGCTCATTAGGTGGTTCGCGCGAAGAAGAACGCATTTCCATCGCCATCAACGCCGACAGCATCGCTACTTGGGCGTTGGGCGCACTAAGCAAGCTAGCCACCGAAGGTTTACCTCTAGAAATCATCACGGATGACCAAGATTTCACCCAAGAATGGCTGCGAAACGGACAAGTGCTGGGCTGCGTTACCACCTTGAAGCTGGCACTGCGCGGCTGCAAAGTAGTGCCCTTAGGTGCGATGAACTACATCGCCGTGGCAGAACCAAGTTATGCCGCCAAACACTACCCCGACGGCATGACCGCCTATAACTTTCGAACCACACCCTTTGTCGCATTTAACCGCAAAGACGATATGCAAGGCGAGTTTGTCAACCATGTGTTTGGCCTCAAGCGCGTAGCGCTGAACCAGCTGTTTGTGCCTAGCTCTGAGGGCCAAGTGCGTGCCGCCTTGGCAGGTTGGGGTGCCAGCGTGGTGCCTGAGTTGATAGCTCGCGATCACATCGCTGCTGGCAGATTGGTCAACATTGCACCCAAACACCTGCTGCCAATCCAGCTGTTTTGGCATTGTTGGAATTTGGAATCTGACGTGCTGGATGCTTTGTCTAAAGCGCTGTTGAGCACGGCGCAGCAGCATCTAGCGCAAAAATAGCTTTGTAAGATCCCAGTACGGACTACGACGAACAGGCAATAACCCTCAACAAGGAGTTTGCCATGTTTTTAAAAATCGTGAAAAAATTGCAATTAGCTATTATTTTTATAGCTATTAAATCAATAAATACAGCGGCTATAGCCGAATTTAGTGCCTCCACAGCCTGTAAAGCAGCTTCTGGGGCAAATATCACACCCGTGCTCGAGCTTTACACCTCTGAGGGCTGCAGCTCTTGCCCACCAGCGGACAAATGGCTGAGCACTTTAAAGTCTAAAAATACAGCAAGTTCAACGTCGAACCTTGCAGCGAACCCCGCAGTTATTCAAGCTTTTCACGTGAATTACTGGGACTATATTGGCTGGACAGACCGTTTTGCAACGCCTGCGCACACGAATCGACAGCGACAAATATCGGCTTGGAACCGTCAAAACGGCATTTACACGCCGCAATTAGTGCTGAACGGTGGCGATTGGCGCGGCTGGGGCGGTAGCTCTCACAACGTGACAGCCTCTCTCGTTAGCCAAGAAGTTGCCAAAAGCAGCATTAACCTGCAGCAAACGGGAGCGGACCAGTTTGAGGTAGTCATTAGCCCCGTTACAGGCGCCAACATGCCAATTACGACATGGTCAGCTTATTGGACGATCACGGAACATGGACACGTTACCAAAGTCAAAGCTGGCGAAAACAAGGGCGAAACGCTGTTACACGACTTTGTGGTGCGCCAATACACCCCTGTGGGTGACTACAGCGCGGCTGCACCTCAAAAGCTCACCTTGCGCGGCGTAGCAGCGACACCAGGGCATGAACGGCAAGTCAATCTGGTGGTGTTTGACCCTAAAACCGGCAAAACCTTACAAGCGGTGTCAGCCAACTGCTCGTCTTAGTTTTATATTGCATTTTCTCGGTTAATTCATATACGATAGTGTCATGAAAAAACTAAATCGGTCTAAAAAAGCAACTTTTGCACTGGGTGTCATCGTTGTAGCCGCCGTCGCAACCATAGCGTCACTAGCCGCTTGCAGCACAGCGAAAGACACAAATTTAGCGCCCCTGCCTGTGGTCGACAAAGTCGATGTCGCGCGCTATCTAGGCGTATGGCATCAAGTTTCATGGATTCCCAACAGCTTTCAAGGCGATTGCGTCTCTGATACCAAAGCCACTTACAGCTTAGATGGTTCGGATTTACGGGTACTCAACCAATGTAAAGACGCATCTGGCAAAATGACAGAGGCTAAAGGTATCGCCAAAATCGTGGAAGGCAGCAACAACGCTAAACTTCGCGTCAGTTTCTTCCGTCCTTTTTATGGCAACTATTGGGTGCTGGCCTTAGACCCAGACTACAAATGGGTGTTGGTAGGTGAACCAAAGCGCGAGTTTGGCTGGGTACTTGCTCGTGAAAACAAACTTGATGAAGCGACGTTGAACAAGGTGCTTGATCGTGCGGTGAGCTTGGGTTATGACCGGAATGCTTTCAAGCCAAGTCCGATCAGTGCCAGCAAGTAATCTTTATCGCGTACTTCGCCGTTGTTAGAACGGCTCATGCGCTAGTCTTTTTTCTCCTTTTTCTGCTTTTTTTCCTTTTTCTCTTTTTTCATTTTTTTCTCTTTTTTCGGCTTGTAATTTAAATCACGCTCCCAACGACCAGGGTTTCGGTAATACGTTTCTCCGCGTTGCTCCCAACGGTCCGGCGCCCACATATAACCAACGCGCTGTACGACATTGCGCCCACGAATCCACACATACCGGTCGTTATGCCATGCCCAATGACCCGGCACCCACACATAGCCGCGTGGCGTGGCTGGCATCACTTCAACCACTTGCGCTGGCGGGGCAACTCTGACGTTGATATTGATTTGCGCAAATGCTGGCATAGCGGTCGATGCAGCTACAAGCAATGAAAAAGACAAATTTCGAGCGATGTAATTTAGTTTCATGATGTATACCTATTTTGACTGATAAGGACATGCTAAAGCAATTAATGCCGAACACTGTGCGCTAACGCACACTGGGCAAATTACCAAGCTCTGAAGCTAAAAAAATCGCGCTATGTGTGACTACGCACCGAGCAAAAAATACTCTATGACTAAGCTGAAAACCTACTCACATCTTGGTAAGTAGTAATCGGTAATTTAACAGGGAGAATTTTCATGACATATTCAAAACTTTTGGTCGTTGCTATGACGACTTTGGCACTTGGTGGTTGTATTTCATTTGGTGGATCGACTGGACCTCAGGGCGCAACAGGAGATACCGGTGCAACAGGTCAGACCGGCGCGACCGGCAATACCGGCGCAACGGGTGACACTGGTGCCCGTGGTGCAACCAGCGGTGGCGCTATTGTGATTGTGCCGGCTAAATAAAACGGTTGTGTACGGCATTCCATTGGGCATGGTTTGATCTACCATCGCTTTTGTGAAAACTAGAAACTGATCAATTCTTGATGGCTCTTTTCATTAAAAACTGAGCTATTTTTGGTAATCAAACTTGGGAATCATTATGAAAAATTTATCAATCTCAACGATCTCCGTAGCCCTACTGGTTTTAGGCGGCTGTAGTTCATACCCTGCTGGCCAAGCCAGCACAGACGGTCAGACAAATAGTGGCGTATCTAAGGGGCAAGCCATGGTTTCACCACCCATTGGGGGCATGGGGTCAAACACAACTCGCGAAGCCGAGAAAGCTGCAGCTGCAGCTGCAGCAAAGTCAGGGTCTACCTCCAAGGGGCAAGCCATGGTTGCGCCACCGATCGGAGGGATGGGATCAGACACAACTCGTGCGGCCGTGAAAACTGAAGCAGCGGCAGCAGTCAAGTCAGACACCATCCCAAAGGGTGAAATTGAAAAAGTACCCGCGAAGTAAGTTTAACGAGAAGCGTTGATAAATCGCTTCTCGACCGAATCACAATAAAAAAGCCCAAGAGCATGAAACTCTTGGACTTTTTATGGAAACTGCCAGAAATTAACTGGCGGAGAAGGCGGGATTCGAACCCGCGGAAAGTTTTACCCTTCGCACGCTTTCCAGGCGTGTGACTTAAACCGCTCATCCACCTCTCCGTTGGTTTGATTTTACCTCATTTACAACCAGTTTCGCCGATAAAAAAAGCCACCTTCGCAAAAGCTAGGGTGGCTTGTTTGAGAGCTAAGAACTGATTAGTTCAAAGCAATTTTCTTGTCGCCTTTGTAGGTGTACAAAGTCATCGCTGGGTTTTTCAACTCGCCGTTGGCTTCAAACTGTACATTGGTGGTGATACCCTTGTAGTTGGTAGCAGCCAATTTTGGCAAGTACACTTTTGGATCAGCAGAACCAGCAGCCACCATGGCAGCGACCAACACGTTCACTGCGTCGTAGGTGTACGGACTGTAAACTTGGAACTGGCCTGGGTATTTAGCGTCGTAACGCTTTTTCCACTCAGCGCCGCCTGGCATTTTCTCAAGTGAAGCACCGCCTTCGGCGCAAACAACGTTGTCCAAAGTCTTAGCGCCACCAGATTGCTTGATCAGGTCCATGGTGCAGATGCCGTCGCCACCGAAGTACTTGACGTTAGCCATGCCGAGTTGTTCCATCTGGCGCAACATGGGGCCAGCTTGTGGGTCCATACCGCCGAAGAACACGCCATCTGGGTTTTTCGCTTTGATAGCGGTCAAGATGGACATGAAGTCTACTGATTTGTCGGTTGTGAACTGGTCATCAACAATGGTGATGCCTTTGGTCAAAGCGGTACGCTTGAACACTTCAGCAACGCCTTGGCCGTACGCTGTACGGTCGTCAATGATGGCGATACGCTTCAATTTCAAAGCGTCTGCAGCGTAAAACGCCAGTCCAGCGCCCAAAGCATTGTCGTTAGCCAACAAACGGAAGGTCGTCTTGTAGCCAGGCTTGGTCAAGTTAGGGTTAGTAGCTGATGGGGTCACGTGTGGGATACCGCAATCGCTGTAAATTTTGGCAGCAGGAATGGTAGTACCTGAGTTCAGGTGGCCAGCAATACCAGCTACTTTAGCATCGCACAATTTTTGTGCAACAGCTGCGCCCTGCTTTGGATCAGCGCCGTCATCTTCAGCAACCAATTCAAGCTTGACTTTTTTACCGCCGATCGTAACGCCCTTAGCGTTGAGATCTTCAATGGCCATACGCGCGCCGTTTTCGTTGTCTTTACCGTATGAGGCTTGTGAGCCAGAGATAGGTGCAACGTGACCGATTTTGACGACCATGTCTTGTGCAGACACTACGCCAGCAATCGTAGCCAATGCCGCTACAGCGATGAGTTTCATCTTCATTTTCATAAATTACTCCAAGTTAAAAAATCAAATCTAAATAGTTGAGAAGCTTATTTAGCCACAACGGACAGAACGATACATCAAAAACTAAACAAATCCACTAGGGAACTTACTTAGATAAAAAAATCATGTCGATCTTTTATCCATGCATAAGCAACTTTAATGCCATATCAGTTCAACCATATTTCACCTTTCTAGCTTAGCAACTTTCCAGAGCCTTAGTTTTAACGTCATCTATTCTTGACAGCCTACAGGGGTTACCCTTACTTATTTTGCTATATGCTTGTTATTCTTTGGCAGTATTTGCATGCTGTCTTGAAGGTTTTTCGATCAAATACGAGCAATATTGACATGACAACATACCAACGTTCATTTTTTTGTACAGCCGCGTCCGCTGCTCTTTTCGCCGCGATAGCGATCACGTCTCCTGTTTACGCGCAATCAACGCCCTCGGCACAAGTTGAAGTACAAAAGGCAGCTAGCGCACAAAAGCAGCCCCTCTTGGAATCACTCAAAGAATTCGTCAATATAGAGACGGGCAGCCGCGATATGGAAGGCATCTTGCAAGCCACCGAACTGCTGGCTAACAAATTACGCGCGCTCGGTGGGCAGGTGCAGTTCATTGAACCCCAAGAATCGACCGTCTACCGCATGATGGATACGCCCGAGAAAATTGGCCGCATGGTCAAAGCCACTTTCACGGGCACAGGCACGAAGCGCATCATGCTGATTGCGCATATTGATACGGTTTACCCCAAAGGTATGGCAGCAAAACAGCCGTTTCGCATTGATGGCGACAAAGCTTACGGCTTGGGTATCTCTGATGATAAGCAAGGCGTAGCCATGGTGGTGCATGTGGTGGCGATGCTTAAAGCGATGAATTTCAACGAATTCGGCACGTTGACCGTTCTCGTGAACGCGGATGAGGAGATCAGCTCACCAGGTTCACGGGCTGAATTGACGAAAGCAGGTGGCGAGCACGATGCCGTTCTCTCGTTTGAAGCGACCCGTACTAATAGCGATAAGCTCTCGCTGGCCACCAGCGGCATTGCTTCCGTAGAGTTGAAAGTAGAAGGACGAGCGTCTCATGCGGGCGCGGCACCTGAGCGAGGCGTCAATGCTCTGTACGAACTGTCCCATCAAATTTTGCAAATGCGCGATTTGTCGCAAAACGACAAGGGCTTGAAACTCAATTGGACGGTCTCGCAAGCGGGCACCAACCGTAATGTTATTCCGGCCTATGCCACAGCACAAGCAGATGTACGTGTGCTGCGAGTTGCTGACTATGACGGCATAGAAGCGACCGTGCGTGAGAAAGCTAAAACTCAGTTGCTGCCTGATGCCAAAGTTATCGTTAAATTCGAGCGCAGACGCCCGCCTTTAGAAGCAACTCCTGCCAACCGCAAGCTCGCTGCCCACGCACAGACGATTTATGCTGAACTGGGGCGCAAGCTAGAAGTTGATGACCAACCCGAAGGTGGTGGCACAGACGCGGCTTTTGCTGCTTTAAAAACCCACGCGGCGGTGGTTGAGCGCTTTGGGTTGCAAGGTTTTGGCGGCCATACAGCTGACAATGAATACATTTTGCTAGATACCGTAGAAGCGCGGCTGTATCTTGCTGCACGCGTTGTGATGGATATATCGCGGGGCAAAGGTCTTTAATCGCTGTGACTTCTGCGTCTGTCTGCTTTTATTTTTATAATATATGCTTATAGTCGGCGTATTTGCTGCCTAAGTTGCTATTAAAATCATAGTAAATCTAGCATCTAAAGGCATCTCAAAGCGCCCACGCCCCTAGCTGGTAATAGTCAAACCCGCTGCTGCGCCCACCTAAGCAGTTGGCTAAAAAATCTTCGGTTTTGCGGAACAGGGTCATGTTGTTGTTCCACTTGAAGTTGCCGTGGCCGTCGCCTTTAAAGGTGACGTAATCGACTTGTTTACCGGCTTTTTGCAGGGCGGCTACCATCAGTTCGGATTGTTCTAGCTTCACCCGTGGGTCGTTCACGCCGTGCAAGATGAGGATGGGTTTGGTGGCTTTGGCGGCGTGGAACAGGGGGGATTTGGCGTCCATGATGGCGCGGTCTGAGGGTTTAGCAGGGTCGCCTACGAAGCGGTACCACCATGGCAAACCTAGCTCCCAGTACGGTGGCACGGTTTCTAACAGGCGCGCGAGGCTGGTGACGCCGACGACATTCACCGCGCAGGCGAAGACCTCTGGCGTGATAGTCGCACCCAGCATGGCTGCGTAGCCGCCGTAGCTACCGCCGTAAATAGCCACCTTGGCAGGGTCTGCTACGCCAGTTTTGACGGCCCAGTTCACGCCGTCTATCAAATCGTCGTGCATTTTTCCGGCAAACTCGCCAATGGCTTTCTCTTGAAAGGCGCGTCCGTAGCCGGATGAACCTCGGTAATTTACCTGCAGCACGGCATAGCCACGGTTGGCCATCATTTGCGAGACTTTGCCCTGCCCATCGTTGCCCCAGCGGTCTCGCGCCCATGGGCCACCGTGAACGTAGAGCACCATGGGTAGATTCTTTGGCTCGACACCGGCAGGCAACGTCAAATAGCCATGAATTTGCAAACCGTCGCGGCTGGTGTAGCTGATGGGTTTTGAGGTGGACAGCGCACTGGCAAGGCGGCTGAGGCTGTTTTCGCCCAGTGGCTGCGGCTCGGCAGTACTTGTAATCAAGTAGCTTTTACTGCCTTTATCGGTCGCGATAGACACGGTGTAGGTGCTCTCTGCATCGTCAATACTCGTCACCACAATGCTGGCTGGTTGACCGCCTGCCAGCGTCTGCAGCCGCTGCTTCATGGCCTCGTCGTAAATTTCAAGCCTTGGGAAGTTGGGCATGGAATAAGCCAACAGCGGCCGCTGCTTCTTGCGGCTGATCATCACGCGGTCAACATCGACTTCGGGTACTTCGTACACCACGGCTTCGTCGCCAGTCGCCAAGTCCAGCTTGACCAATGCCTGCTTATCGCGGCCTCGGTTAGATAAGGCCCATGCCCATTTTCCGCCTTCTGCGAGTTCAACGGCGTGCATGGAGTCAAATCTTCTCCAAGTTGCGGTGGTTTTCCAGGTCGAAAAGTCTGCTGAGCTTGGCACTTGCAACAGGCTTTGATCGCCCTGCACCATCACGCGCCCACGCAACAGTCCTTCACGGTCCACACCCCAATACGCCACATTGCCAGGGTTGGTTGCCATCATGGTCAATTTACCAGTGTTCAAGTCAAGTTTGTACGGATCAAACACCTTTTTATCACGCCGGTTTGAGCTGACGACGATCTCAGATCCGCCATCAATAACGCGAGTGATATGTGAGGTGGTTTTCTCAAAGGGCGTGAGATCGACCAACTTGGTTTCGCTGCCTTCGATTCGCCCCACGTAAATGTGCGCATTCTCGTCGCCGCCTTGGTCCGTCACAATCGCTAAAAATTTGCTGTCTGCTGACCAGCGGTAGTAGCGTGCTCGGCTATGAAATGCCTTCGCATCGCTTTTTGCGTCTTTTCCTATAGATTTCACCCAAACCGCTGAAGTGATACCGTCAATACCGATCCAAGCCAACTTTTTGCCATCTGGCGAAACCGAGTAACCACCGGCTGACTCGCGATCAGCCACGAAATCACGCACAGGTATCAAGGCTGGCAAGGCGGCAGAGACCAAAGATGGATGCGTAGGTGCAATCGCGCAGCCGCTTAATTGAGTGAAAGCAAACAAAGCAGCTATGCAAAACAAAAATCTAGCGATCATGGGTATTTCCTAAGGTGTTTTCTTCAATATACTCTAAAAACACCTCATTTTTAGCCATTTTTTAGCACTTTCTCCCTATAGCCGGCGTATTATATGCCTAAGCAGCTATGCTATTTGTAGCGTTTTGCATGTCACGTACCATGCGTTTCAGCTCAGGAACGCAAGAGCCGCAATTGGTGCCGCATTTCAGCGTAGCTTGAAGTTCTGAGAATCGCCGCTCGTGCGAGCCGAAGCTTTTTGCGAGTTGCTCCGTGATCGCAGCGTCCGTCACATTGAAACAAGTGCAAACCGCTTTTCCGCGCGACTGCACAGCGATGGGCGCTTTACCGCCAGGCACCAGCAGCATGCGGCCATAGCTTTGGGCGGGCAGGCTGTCTTGTAGGAGAGTTTTGACCCATGCCTCCGATCGAGTGTCACCCGCCAACAAAAAGGCTTCTAGCTCCGCATGTTCGCGGTTACCAGTGAGCTTGATGGTGCGATGCTGGCCTTTTTTCTTGTCGGCATAGCGCAATACTTGACTCGACTGGCTTGAACCTGCGGCTACGTTCAAACCTAGGACAGTTTCAATCTGCTTCAAAATTTCTTCAGTCGGCGCTTCATGCCCAGCGGCGCGGAACAGCAAACCTGTACGCGCGATTCCATTAGATTCAGAGCCAACATCTTTGTTATCTCCAAACGGCACACAGCTAGCAAAAGGGAACGAACGCATCGAAGCTTTCAGGTCTTCTCGTGCCGACAAAGCTTGATCACTCGGCAGCCAAGCCACACCTAACAGCGTCCAAGGTAACTCGGCTTTTAAAATTTTGACAGCGGCATGCTTCAGCTCGGACTGCTTGGATGTAGGGCAGAAAGCGGAGGTGGTGATCGCGTTGACACCCGCCAAACGCTCTCCGTTGCTGCTTTGACCGCTCAAATACTCCTCACCCCAATGCATGGCAATAAAGGCTTGGCTCATCCCTACTTCTTTGGATGCTTGCACGGGCAGCAAAATCGAGCCGCGCTTGCTGGTCACATGGACCAAATCGCCCTCTTTGATGAGCCGTCGGGTCATGTCCTGAACATTCATCTGCACAGACGGCTCAGCC
>JANMTB010000188.1:0-4864 GCA_031390045.1 Polaromonas sp. | reverse complement strand
GTATTACAAAAGCATGATTTTTCTTCAATATCGTGTTTTTTAGGCGACAAAGTCAACGAGGCGTTACTCAAACGTGACGGATGTCACACTATTTATCAGCGTGGCAGGGTAACATTGATTCAACTATGAAAACATCAATGCCATACTCCCTCAAAGTCGCTTCTACAACCAACTCCAAACACCTTCTATTTGCCGCTGTTTACCTTGGCTTAGCAGCTGTTATCAGTGCTTGCGGTGGCGGCTCAAGCGCTGGTAGCGGCGACAACGTGTTGTTTTCCATTGCTTCTGATGGCGATATCACCTGTGGATTGCCTAATTATCAGAACGAGATGACCTCTCGCGTCAACGCTGCCCGTGCAGCTGGCGCAGTGTGCGGCGGCGTGGCTTTCCCACCTGCAGGCGGGCTGCGATGGAACACAGCGCTGCAAAACGCAGCCACTGCCCACTCCACAGACATGGCGACTAACAATTTCTTCGCCCACCAAAGCGCCACAAATGGCACCACTCTGCGCGAACGCGTGCCAGCTGCGGGCTATAACTACAGTTCTGCCGGTGAAAACCTAGCCGCAGGGCAGTCGTCCATCGCCCAAGTCGTCTCAGAGTGGCTAGCCAGCCCTAGCCATTGCGCCACCATGATGAAGGCTAACTTTGTCGATATGGGTGTGAGCTGCAAAGCCAACGCAGCTACTACTTACGGCACCTATTGGACGATGGAGCTTGGGGTTCGATAACTGTCTGTTTATGGTCTAAAAATGGCTGTAGCCAGCGTTTTATATGTCTATAATGCTATTAAAATCATATCAATTTAATCTAAGTAATATTAAAATGCGACATAAATCACAGTTCTTGAAATATTACCTTTTCAGCTGAACCTAATCAGCTTTGAATAACCATAATCACGACTATGCGCACCTTCATCAAACCTACGAAAACCCCTCATTTAACCGCTTGGGTCATGGCCTTGAGCTTGGCTTTGACAGCCTGCGGAGGGGGCGGATCATCCACTCCTGCACCCGTACCGGCTCCTACGCCTACGCCCGCACCAGCTGCTACTCCCACTCCCACTCCCACGTCAACACCCGCGCCAGCACCTGCTCCAACGCCGATGGCAGCAGAATGCCCTAATGGTGATTACAAATCTGCAGCAGTTGCAATGTTGAATTCGATTCGCGCGCAAAAGCAGATGTGTAACGGTGTGAGTTTTAATGCTGTTGGGGCACTGGGGTGGAGCGGTCAGCTGGAACAGGCTGCAGCTGTGCATTCCAACGATATGGCACTGAATAATTACTTTGCGCACCCAGATGCTAATGGCGTGCGAGTAGGCGGTCGTGTGCAGGCGACTGGCTATACGTACAGCTATGTTGGTGAAAATATCGCTGCTGGCCAAACCAGTGTGAATGACGTGTTTAATTTACCTAACGGTGACGGCTGGATGAGTAGCGCCAAAGGTCATTGTGAAAACATAATGGCAGCCAGCCACCGAAATGTGGGACTAAGCTGCAAATTCAACCCGAACGCAACGTACCAGTATTATTGGACATTAGTGATGGGTGATTAGTAGAAATGTAGGAAATAATGGCTCTAGCTGACGTATTATATGCCTAAACTGCTATTAAAAACATAGCATTTATAGGCAGTCAATCACTCGTACTTAGGCGTCGTTTTACTCAAAAACGCCTCAATCCCAATCCCCGCATTGTGGTGCCTCAGATTCGCCACAAAGTTATCTCGCTCTAGTGTCAAATGCGAGGGCAGGGTGTTGTTGGCGGCTTCGTTGACCAGTTCTTTGCAGCTGGCCAGTGAGTTGGGCGCTCTGGCGTTCAAACTGTCAGCCAAAGCCAAGGCTTCAGTCAACGCTGTGCCTTGGTTAACCACGCGGTTGATAACCCCAAGGGTGTGCAAGCGTGTCGCATCTAACTTGTTGCCACACATCAACAATTCCGTCACCAGCTGGCGTGGCAGGGCGCGGCTAAGTGACCAGCTGCCGCCTCCGTCGGGGGACAGCGCAATGTTGCTGTACGCCATTACAAACACTGCGTTTTGCGCCGAGACGATGAAGTCACACGCCAATGCGAGTGAAAAGCCTGCCCCTGCGGCTGCACCCTCAACCGCCGCGATGACGGGTTTAGGGAAGGCGCGAATCGCCTCTGTCCAGCTGTGCAGCGCTTCGATGCTGGCTTTTTGTACTTCAACGGGTGCTTGGCGGTTGTTTTGCATACGCCGCAAGTCGCCACCCGCGCAAAAAGCTGGGCCCGTGGGCGTGTTAGCACCTGTGATGATGACGCTACGAACCTCGGGGCTGGATTCAGCCACGTTCAGCGCTTCAATACCGGCGGCGTAGATTTCAGGCCCCAGCGCGTTGCGGTTGTCAGGGTTGCTGATGGTCAGCACCATCGTTAAGCCGTGGCTGGTGCTTTGGAGTTCTGCGGGCATGAATGTCTTCCTCGTTATATTTTTGAATTGTCTTTAGTCTTCAGTATGCAACAAACTCAGCCCAATCGCCCCCCGGCGACGCAGCCACGGGCTAGGGCGGTAGCGTGGGTCGCCGTAAACGGTTTGCATGTTGAACAGCACTTCCAAAATGTTCGTCGGGCCATACAAATTACCCATGGCCAGCGGCCCCTGCGGGTAGCCCAAGCCTAGCGTCACTGCGGTTTCTAAATCTTGCGGGCTGCAGACGGACTGTTGGCAAATATCTGCTGCGATGTTGACGATGGTGCTCACCACCCGCTGCGTCACAAAGCCACCGCTGTCGCGAATCACGCTCACCGCTTTGCCATCGCGGGCGAAAAGGGCGTGGGCGGCGTCGCGCATGTCGGCGCGGGTGGCGGGGTTGGTGGCTAATACTCTTCTTTTTGTAGCGACATCATCAATCAACATATCGATGCCCACGGTACGGCTCGGGTCTAGGCGCTCCACCACAGCCACGGTGGTGATGTCAAAACCCAGCGGTGCGACGATGGTGAGCGCATTCATGGACGGCGAAGCGCCAGTTTCAATCGTTGCGCCCAAATCTTTCAGTAACTGCAACAGCTCAGAGCGGCGCGAAGCGCGCGGCGAGACCCACACTGGCGGCATCTCGATCACGACTGGCACGGCTGGCTCAGGTGGAATCACCGCCGCGCCGTCTTTGTAGTCGTAAAACCCCGCATTGGTTTTGCGACCCAACACGCCACCGGCCAGTCGCTGTGCAGTAATCACGCTAGGGCGGTAGCGAGGTTCTTCAAAATACTGGTGGTAGATGGATTCCATCACGGGGTGCGATACGTCCAGCGCGGTCAAATCCATCAGCTCAAACGGGCCGAGCTTGAAGCCGGCTTGGTCGCGCAAAATGCGGTCAATCGTCACAAAATCGGCCACGCCCTCAGACACAATCCGCAGCGCTTCGGTGCCAAAACCGCGACCCGCGTGGTTGACGATGAAGCCAGGCGTGTCAGCGGCCTGCACCGCTTTGTGCCCCATTTGAGTGGCGTAATTGGCTAGTTTGTTGCAGATAGCAGGGTCCGTTTTCAAACCGGCAATCACCTCGACCACCTTCATCAGCGGTACAGGGTTGAAAAAGTGGTAGCCGGCGAACTGAGTCGGGCGCTTTAGCCCAGCAGCGATTGATGTGACGGAGAGCGACGAGGTATTGGTGACCAGCACGGCGCTGGTATTGACAATGGCTTCAATCTCGCTCAGCACGGTTTGCTTGACTTTGAGGTTTTCAACAATGGCTTCCACCACCAAATCGCAACCGGCTAAATCGTGCATCGATGCCGCTACGTGCAGTCGTGCACTGCGGCTAGCCGCTTCAAATTCCGTGACACGGCCTTTTTCGACGAGTTTTGTCCATTGCTGGCTGATGGCGGTGCGGGCTTTGTTGGCGGCATCAGGCGCAGCGTCAAACAGCATCACGCGGCTGCCAGCTTGCGCGGCAATTTGCGCAATGCCGCGCCCCATGGCACCTGTGCCAACGATGCCAACGGTTGAGAATATGGGGTGATTTGCTGTAGTCATGGCTGAATTATGCCAGCCAATAAGGCGAGTCACAGAGTTGACTTTCGGTGTTGTCAGTCTCGCGCACAATAGCTTTTTTGATAACTATAGGAAATTTCATTATGACGCTCAAATTATGCGGTTTCGCTGGCAGCAACTACCACAACAAAGTCAAACTTCAATTGCTAGAAAAAGGCGTCGCCTTTGAAGAAGAATTGGTGTGGACAGGTATGAAAGACAACCCTGCGCTGTCAACCCGTTCGCCCTTGGGTAAAGTGCCGTTTCTAGACACGCCAGACGGTGTGATTTTGGAATCTAGCGTGTGCTGCGAATATATTGAATCGACTTACCCACAAAACCCACTGATTCCAAAAGATCCGTTTGCCGCTGCCAAAGTGCGCGAATTGGTGGTGTATTTGGATTGGCACATGGAAATGGTCGCGCGTGAGCTGTTTCCACAAGCTTATTTTGGTGCGCCGGCTGCACCTGAAGAAAAAGTGGAGCGCGTTCGCAAATTGCTGAAAAAAGGCATTGCTGGATTTGCAAAACTAGCTAAATTTAACCCGTATGTGGCAGGCGACACGTTTACCTTGGCCGATTGCGTTGCGATTGTGCATTTGCCCACTATTGCCGGTGTGGGTAAGTTGGTACTGAAAGAAGATTTGTTTGAAGGCCTACCAACCCGAGACTACCTCAAAGCCATGGGCGAGCGCCCAACAGTCGCGAAAATGAGTGGTGACCGCAAGGTGAACACCGAGCTGCTGATGGCGAAAGTGCGCGGCGGTAAGTAGAAAGAGAAGGGGAATACGAGAAAAGAGGAAGTTGACGAGCCTTGACCCCAGCACTGGCTCCACAGTTAGGGCTGCTTGGTTCCCCACCTGACCCG
>JANMTB010000170.1:0-3990 GCA_031390045.1 Polaromonas sp. | reverse complement strand
ACGAAAAAGTAGCTCTACACCCAGACCTCAAAGCCATGTTGCCATTTTGGGAGAAAAACGAACTGGCGATTGTGCAAGGTGTGGGCTACCCGCAAGCGAATTTGTCGCATTTCAGGTCGATCGAGATTTGGGAAACCGCGTCCAAGTCTTCTGAGTACCTCAGCGACGGCTGGGCGACTCGCGCGATGCAAGCTGGGTTGGCTGCCAAAGCTAAATCCACAGCCGAGGGCGTGTTGATTGGCATGAACGAGTTTGGCCCCTTAGCTGGCGCTAAAGCCGTGTCCTTGAACGTCCCAGTTGCCTTCGTCAATCAGTCCAAAATTGCCCGTGCAAGCGATTTAACAGGCAACAAGTACAACGCCGCTTTAACTTACCTGTTGAAGGTAGAAAACGAGATTTTGACAGCGGCTGACGGTTTGAAGGCAGACAAATACGCCTTCACCACCGTTTTCCCGCAGGGGCAGTTTGGCAACGGTGTAGCTGCTGCTGCTCAGGTTGTTGCATCGCAAAACAACAAGATTGTTGCAAATGCGGGCGGTGTACCTGTGATTTGCCTCACGCTTGGCAGTTTCGACACCCACCAAAACCAGCTGAGTTCACATGCGAATTTGCTCAGACAACTCGCTGAAGGCATGGCTGCGCTTAAAAGTGCGCTAACTGAGCTAGGTGCTTGGGACAGAACGCTCGTGATGACTTTCTCTGAATTTGGCCGCCGCGCTAAGCAAAACAGCTCTGGTGGTACAGACCACGGCACAGCTGCACCGCATTTTGTAGCAGGTGGCGCGGTACGCGGTGGTTTGTACGGCCAAGCGCCAGATTTAAGCCGTTTGGACAGCAATCAAAACGTCGTCCATACCACCGACTTCAGGCAAATGTACACCACCGTGGCGCAGCAGTGGTGGGGTGTGAATGCTGAAACGGTGGTACGTGGAAAATTTGAAACCTTGAAGTTTTTACGAACTTAAAAACTAGCTCTTACTTAAGTCATGGTCTAGGACCAAAGGCAGCGCCGTCACATTGTCGTATTTAGGCTGAAAGTAGGGCGGTGCGTACACCTTCAATGGCAAGGTGAAGCGGAATACGCTGCCGCGACCTACGCGTGATTGCATGGTAATGCTGGAGTTTTCAGCATAGGCGGACAGTTTGTTCACAACACTCAAGCCCAGTCCAAAACCTTCGTCGGTGCTGGCGAAATTGCCGACTTTATAAAACTCTTCAAAAATGTGCTCGTGGTGCTCAGCGTCAATACCAATGCCGGTGTCCCACACCTCAAAATCGATACCGACAGAGCTTTTACGAACTGCCAGCAAAATACCGCCCTTTTCAGTATATTTCAAAGCGTTGGAGATAAAGCACGTCAAAATTCGTTTGACCAACAACTGATCTGTTTGCAAAAAACCCGAAATGGCATTGGTTCTAAATTGCAAGTTTTTATGCCTTGCTAGATGTTTGTACTGTAGTTCTAAATCGTCAACGACTTCATCGATATCCACGGTTTGGTGCGATACATGTACGTGCCCTGCATTGATTTGTTCAAACTCAAATAGCGAATTGAATAAATTATTGATGGCATCGCACGAAGCGATTATTTTCGGCAACAAAACGGGTGTTTTAGTGCTGTCGGCAACGACCATATCGGCATACGCTTTTAGCGCGTACACGGGCTGGCGAACGTCGCGGGAAGCGCTGGAATAAAAGCGTTGAATAACTTCATTGGCGTTCACGACGACCTGTTTTTCATGCGCAAGTTGTTCGGTTTTGCGATGGAGGTTCTGAATTAATACATTATTACGATATTGCAGTACTAAATTGCGTTTGAAATTGGCATGAAGCCGCTTGTCGAAAATACGCAAAACAAGCCATATGAATACTAAGCTGAGCAAGTGAATGTATTGAATCTGCGGGCCTTGAAACTGCCCTACGTAGCCTATGTACCAAAGCGCCCCAAGTACCTGTGTGCCCATCAAAATGCCAATGAACCGGCGTGAAATGAAGGGGTAAGTATGCTGGTTATGAACGGCTGCAAAGCCGACCACAATCAACATTGTGGCGCAGATGTATTGGTTTTGAACGGGAATGTTGGTAAAAAATAGCCAGCCCGACATGCCCCATGTGAAAGCGTTGAGCGTCCACACTAAGCGGTAGCGCTCTGTAAAGTCAATTTGGCTACCCATATCGGCACGTATCAAGCTCTTGTTGAAGATCGCTTTAATGTTGTACCTGAATGCTAAAACCACCAGCGAGACGACGAGCCATGAAGCAATCAACAAGGTGTTGACGTGACCATAAAGCTGCAGCGTCATCCCAAGCATAGCGAAAGACGCAATAGCCATCATGCCCGCGCGCGATTGCATCAGCTGACGAATCGATTCACTTTCAATCCATTCGGACTCAGAAAGCTCGGGGTTTATTTCTTCAACTATCATGATTTATCGGATTCGCTCGTTGAGAAAACGAGTCGACAGTTATAAGTAGTTGTAAATGGTTACTTGAAATACATATCGATACATTTTGCCATAAAAAGCTGACTTATATCACCTAGTCCAAGTAACAAAGCCACACTAATCTCGACTCTCTAAGTTTTTGGCTGCCGTGTTGTTCAATCGTAGGCCGTTAAAATCAGTCGTGCAACTTGAACGCAAGTCGCTAACCATTCCTTCTACAGGCTCACATTTTGAATTTGCACATCAGCACCTTTGAGGGCGGCAACGCGCTCAGTTCGTTTCGTATCAACCAACTGCTTCCAAGATTGCAGGATATCAGCGACAAAATCAGCCACGTATCAGCACGATTTGTGCATTTAGCTGCCTCTGAAGCCGCCCCAGACGCTGCTCTGAGTTCAAAGTTGCTGTCTTTACTCACCTACGGCGAACCTGCTGAACAAGCTGACAAAGCGGCTAATGCCCTGCAAATCATCATCGCACCGCGCCTGGGTACCGTCTCACCCTGGGCTTCCAAAGCCAGCGACATCGCGCACAATTGCGGCTTGGACGTGAAACGCGTTGAGCGCTTGACCGAATACACCATCAATCTGAAAAATTCTTTGATTGGCAAGGCGGCCCTAAAGAACGACCAACTGCAAGTAATTGCTGCACTCTTACATGACCGCATGACCGAGTCCGTGCTGTTTGACCGCAAAGATTCACTCAACTTGTTTGCAACAGTCAACGCAGCACCCATGGTTCATGTGGACGTGCTCGGTGGCGGTAAAGCCGCTTTAGAAGCGGCGAATACCGAGTTCGGATTAGCTTTGGCGGACGACGAAATGGATTACCTCGTCACAGCCTTTACCGGCTTGAAGCGCAACCCCAGCGACGTGGAGCTGATGATGTTTGCACAGGCCAATTCTGAGCATTGCCGCCACAAAATTTTCAACGCCAACTTCATCATCGACGGTGTGGCGATGGACAAAAGCCTGTTCGGCATGATCCGCAACACCCACCAGCTGAACCCGCAGCACATGGTGGTGGCGTATTCAGACAATTCCTCGGTGATGGAAGGCAGCGTGGTTGAGCGCTTTTCTGCCAATTTCTCGGCCAATTTCGCCCGATTTGCAGAAAACAATACCGATTTAGAGTCTAAAAATGACTCTTACCGGCGTGATATAAGCCTGAATAGCTATAAAAAAAATAGCAAACTACAGCACGTCCTGATGAAGGTGGAAACCCACAACCACCCAACGGCGATTTCCCCATTTGCCGGCGCAGCGACGGGTGCAGGCGGCGAGATTCGGGACGAGGGCGCGACGGGGCGTGGCTCCAAGCCGAAAGCGGGTTTGACTGGTTTTACCGTATCAAAAATGAATTTTGATGCTGAAACCTCAACCAAATCAAACACTTACGGCAAGCCAGAACACATCGCCAGCCCACTGCAAATCATGATCGAAGGTCCGCTGGGCGGCGCGGCGTTCAACAACGAGTTTGGTCGCACGAACTTGTTAGGCTACTTCCGCGAGTACGAGCAGTCCGTCGCAAGCAACATCGACACAGT
>JANMTB010000154.1:0-18816 GCA_031390045.1 Polaromonas sp. | reverse complement strand
GTAACAAGCCGGTTATTTGTCGGATTATCCCTACACCTAAATGTTAGAAAGTGTAATTTAAGGCAAATGCTGTCCTACAATGGATGAATTCTAATCTTTGTGCGAAGGCGATGCTGACGGTGAGTGATTCTAAAACTTGGTTATGTTTGATTTGTGGTTGGTTGTATGAAGAAAAGTTGGGTTCGCCAGATGATGGCATCGCACCTGGCACACCTTGGGCGCTTGTACCGATGAACTGGACTTGCCCAGAATGTGGCGCACGCAAAGAAGATTTTGAGATGGTAGAGATTTAAGTAAATTTAAAAGTAGAGATCTGATTGATTTTTGGAGAAATACTATGGCTACATCGAATACAGCATTGAAGATTTTGGTTATTGACGACAGCAACACTGTGCGTCAAAGCGCGGAAATGTTTTTGCGCCAAGGCGGCCATGAGGTGTTTTTGGCGGAAGATGGTTTTGATGCACTGTCTAAAGTGAGTGATCACCAGCCAGACATGATTTTTTGCGACATTTTGATGCCGCGGTTGGACGGTTATCAAACCTGCGCCATCATCAAGCGAAACCCGCAATACGAAAACATTCCTATCGTCATGCTGTCTTCCAAAGACGGTGTTTTTGACAAAGCGCGTGGCCGCATGGTCGGTGCACAGCAATATTTAACCAAACCTTTCATCAAAGACGCTTTGTTGCAATCTGTGCAGCATTTTGCTGGTCAGAAAGCTGTTCAGTAAACAGTGCATTAAGCAGCGTTGAAGAGCGCTTAAGAAATCAGTTAAAAAAATCGAAAAATCGAAAAATTGAGAATTAAACATGACCATTCATAAAGTACTTGTTGTAGATGACTCCAAAACGGAGTTGATGTTTATCTCTGATCTGTTGCAAAAAAACGGCTTTGAAGTCGCCACTGCTGACGGTGGTGAACAAGCGATGCAATGCTTGGCCAAAGAAACGCCAGATTTGATATTGATGGACGTGGTGATGCCAGGTAAAAACGGTTTCCAATTGGCCAGAACAATCAATCGCGATCCTTTGTATGCGAATGTACCGATCATTTTTTGCAGCAGTAAAGACCAAGAAACTGACCGTTTATGGGGCATGCGCCAAGGCGCGAAAGATTACATCACCAAGCCTTTCAATTCGGACGAATTGATTGCCAAAATAAGAGCGCAAGGCTGAATTAATACCTTGAACGGTGTGTCGCTGACATCAGTATAAAGCGCCTTCAAGTTAGAACTACAAAGTATGGACAAGCGACAAAAACTACGTGATATGCAAACTCGTTTGGCTGAAAAGCTGCAAGCGGTACGTTCGGGTGAGGTGACGTCTTCTGCTGCCTGGTTGGCTGTGAATTCTGGCGGCGCTAAATACCTGTTTCCATTGGGGCAATCCGGTGAAATTTTTGCTTGGGCACCGATCCAAAAAGTAGCCCACACGCAAGACTGGTATTTAGGTGTTGCCAATATTCGCGGCTCTTTGTTCGGTGTGGCTGATTTCACGGGATTTGTGCAGCGGACTAAAGCAACGCTGAACAATGAGTTGTCGCGCTCAGAGGCACGCTTTGTGACGCTCAATGCCGCACTGGATGTTAATTGTGCTTTGTATGTGGACCGCTTGGAAGGTTTGCGCAGTACAGAGTCTTTTGTCGAATCGCACGAGCCCACAACAGGTTCTCCAGAATTTTTTGGACACACTTATGTAGACGTGAATGGCTTGCCTTGGCAAGAAATTAATCTGCAAGTCTTGTCTCAACAAGATAGTTTTTTAAATATTATTGCGTAAAGATTTATTAAAGGTCGCCTCATGTCAGAATTAAGTCTATTTCAAAAACTGTTTTCTAGAAAATCTTCCCCGGTTGAAGAGGAGCAAACGCCGAGTTTTGATGCGTCACTTAATTCAGATAATGCGTCATCCATGAATGCTGCAGACTCGTCTGCCATGCTATCGAATCCAGCAACAGCAACAGCAACAGCATCAGCGACAGCAGGAGCAGCTACTTACGCGGAAGATGAGCCTGTCGTCTCAGAGGCGGATTTGCTTGATATTCCGATTTTAGGCAAAAAAACTGTCACCCAGCATCAACGAACTTTGGCCGCTCTGCTTGCTTTGGCATTGTTACTACTGGCTTTCGTGACGTTTTGGGCGCTGAGCCGAGCGGATAAAGTGACGCAGCAGTTGTCAGCCACTGGTCAAGCTTTGATGCAGTCACAGCGACTCGCTAAATCTGTGTCACAAGCGATGGTGGGTAGTGTCCAAGCGTTTCCTGACGTGAAAGAAAGCTCTGAAGTCTTTTCTAAAAGTATTCGTGCTTTAGAAAAGGGTGATGACACCATGCGTATCGATGCTGTGCCTGCAGATGCGCAACAAAATGTAGCCATTATTTCGCCATTGATGGAGCGAGCTGAGAAAAATGCAAAAACCGTGATGGGTCAGCAAAAAATCTTGACACAAATCAACTCTGCTTTGCGAGCAATTAATCGCCAATCGTCTGATTTGCTAGAGATTGCAGAAACGATTTCCTCACTAAAACTGCAACAAAATGCTGCGTCCACAGAAATTTCAGCTGCCGGTCAGCTTGTGATGTTGACACAACGTATCGGTAAATCAGCCAATGAATTTTTGACCATGGAGGGTGTGAGCGCAGAGGCTGTGTTCTTGTTAGGTAAAGACTTAAATTCGTTCAAAGAAATCGCGCAAGGTCTGCAAACAGGTAGTGCAGAGCTACGGTTGTCGGGCACCAAAGATCCGCAAACGATTGAGCGATTAACAGAGCTGAACAAGTTATACGATCAAACACGTGTTCAAGCGGGTGCCATTTTGGGCAACTTGCAAGGTATTGTGTCAGCACGTGAAGCGCAGGTTTCTATTCTCAACGACAGTGAACCATTACGTAAAAATTTGGAAGAGTTGCAACTTAAGTTGTCTGGCCAAACGGGTTTAGGTTTTTGGGGTATTTTGGGATTATTTTTAACTACTTTGTTTGCCTTGGCTTGCGCAGGTGGCTTGGCATATGTGCAATTGCGGGACAGTAAGCGTCAACAAGCTGTGGCGCAAGCTCAGCGTTTAACAGCTGAGAGCCAGGAGTTGCAAGCTAAGCGCGTGAATGACGGTAACCAGGCGGCTATTTTGCGTTTGATGAATGAGTTGCAAGCGGTGGCTGAAGGCGATTTGACTCAAGAAACCACGGTGACTGAAGACATTACGGGCGCAATTGCTGACTCGGTGAACTATACGGTTGAGGAATTGCGCTTGTTGGTAGGTAACGTGCAGAACACGGCTAGCCGTGTGGCGCAAACGACAACACAAGTTGAGAACACTTCGACTGAGCTGTTGGCTGCTTCTACAGAGCAGTTGCGCGAAATTCGTGAAACGGGTCAGTCCGTGTTGGATATGGCTGGTCGAATCAACAAAGTATCCGTGCAAGCGCAAGATTCGGCTTTGGTGGCGCGTCAATCGCTGGTAGCTGCAGAGTCTGGTTTATCGGCGGTGCAAAATGCGATTGGCGGTATGAACTCCATTCGTGACCAAATTCAAGAAACTTCCAAACGTATCAAACGATTGGGCGAATCATCGCAAGAGATTGGTGAGATTACAGAACTGATTTCTGATATTACCGAGCAAACCAACGTGCTGGCTTTGAATGCAACGATTCAAGCTGCATCAGCTGGTGAAGCTGGTCGGGGCTTCTCCGTGGTGGCGGAAGAGGTGCAGCGATTGGCTGAACGCTCAGCGGATGCGACACGACAAATTTCTGCACTGGTGAAAGCAATTCAAACCGACACTCAAGATGCGGTTGCTGCGATGGAGCGCTCAACACAGGGTGTGGTTGAAGGTGCAAAACTGTCAGATACTGCAGGTACGGCACTGACTGAGATTGATAAAGTTTCACGTCGTTTGGCAGAGTTGATTGAGCAAATTTCAAGCGCTACGTCTGCTGAGGCAACTTCCGCGAATACCGTGGCGAATAATATCCAACATATTTTTGCGGTGACCGAGCAAACCGGTGAAGGTACAAGAGCAACTGCGCAGCAGGTGCGTGAATTGTCGAAAATGGCCAATGATTTACGTGAATCAGTTTCGCGATTCAAGATTGCTTAAGATTATACTTTTGTAAATTTTTAACCTTCCAATTACAAATCATTTATGCAACTTGTAGATATCCCATTGACCCCTGAGCTAGACGTGGCTGTAAAGGATTTAGGTCCTCTATCGTGGGTATTGGAAGAATTACGCAAATCATTTGATGCGTCCATCAAGGGTTTAAAACGATTTGTACGTGAAACCAATGTTGTGCAGTCAGATCTTGCCGCTGTTGATGTCAACCCGTTACGCACTGCTAAATCGCAATTGCATCAAGCGTCTGGTGCATTGAGGTTGTTGGAGTTAGAAGAGACAGTTGCCATTGTTGAGGCTATGGAGGCTGTCGTCAATAAATTTTCTCTTCGGCCATCATTGGCAACAGAGGATGCAGTTAGCAAGCTTGAATACGCTAGCTTTGCAGTTTTAGAATATTTAGAATCGCTTTTAGCTGGCAAAGAAGTCTCGTCTGTTGGTTTGTTTGTTCAATACAGCGACGTGAAAGTGTTAGCGGGTTTTGATCGTTCGCATCCTGCGGATCTATGGATGCGTCAACCATTTACTTGGCTCAATCCAAGTATGCCGTCTATACGATCAATAGATTACGCGTCAGAAGTGCGCGCTTCAATAGATTCCGCATTATTAAAAATTATGCTGTCTGCTGATGCCGAAGCAGCTAGCGAATTAAATCAAATCAGTCTAGGATTGGCGGAGTCGCAAAGTAACGTAAAAGCCTCAGTATTTTGGAAAATTTGCGCAGCTTTTTTCGAGGCGTTGGCTCAAAAGCGAATTCCTGTGGACCTGTTTGCCAAGCGATCAGCGTCAGGTATCGTTGTTCATTACAACAATTTGAAGCACGGTGACTGGGTATTTTCAGACAAATTCATGCACAATTTGCTGTTCTTTTGTGATCAAGCGCAAATTGAAAGTCAAGCGCAATCACCCTGTTTGTCGATTGTTAAAAAAACATGGTCTCTGGCAACAAAACAGCCCGCTAATTACACAACGAGTCATTATGGGCACTTTGATCCTGCGCTACTGGCATTGTCAAGAAAACGTATCGTAGTAGCTAAAGAATTGTGGACATCGCTTTCTGGCGGTGATATACAAAAGATACGTGGTACATCAGAGCAATTTAAACTCGTTTCTGAATCCTTGTTGAAGCTATATCCTTCGAGCAAACCATTGGCGCAAGCTTTGCTCAATGCTTCTGACATTGTTGTAGCAACCAAAGAGCCACCACGTACTGAATTAGCCATGGAAGTGGCTACTGCCATACTCTATTTAGAAGCTGTATTTGAAGGGTGGGGCTCAACAGATCAAGAGATGGAAAGTCGCGCTATCAAATTAGCGCAGCGTATGGAAAATGTCAGAAATGGCGGTCAATCTGAAGCGGTAGAACCTTGGATTGAAGAGCTGTACCGTAGAGTTAGTGACAGAGAATCGATGGGAAGTGTCGTCGGCGAATTACGTATCTGTTTAACAGATATTGAAAAATCTATCGACCAATACTTCCGTCATCCAACTGAAAAGAATGTTTTGCAATTTGTTCCGAACAAACTAGGGCAAATGCGCGGTATTTTCTCGGTACTTGGTTTAGATCAGGCTGCAAGTGCTGTAATAAGTATGCGAGATCGCGTCGAGGAATTTGAGCTAAACAATTTTGATTTTGAGGCTGCACGTTTGGGTGGTCAAATCGATAAGTTTGGAAATAATTTAGGAGCACTCGTTTTTTTAATTGACATGCTCAATTATCAACCGGCATTGGTGAAAAAATTATTCGTATATGACAGTAAGTCAGGCGATTTAAATCCTTTGATGGGTCGTGAAGCAAAACAAATTGAGAGTTTTGCGCCAGAGTTGCCTGTAATTCAACCAAGCCCAAGCCCCGTTGAAGCTGCTGCGTTAGTCTTGCCCTTTGTAGCGGCCGTAGTTACTCCTGATTCTACGTCACTTCCCGTTTCTGTTCCGATGCAATCAACTGTAAATGCATCCTCAACACAAATTTCAGCATTGCCAGCGGTGCAAGTAGCACCAGTAACAGCAGTTATACCAGAACCAGCGGCTACAGCGATAGCGGTAGTAGCTAAACCTGTAGCAATACCAGTATCTACGTCGGTTACGGCAGAGTCTGAGAAAACTTTATCTGCTGATGAGCTCGAACTTCGCTCAATTTTTCTAGAAGAAGCGGCTGAGGTAGTTGTTACTGGACTGCAAGCATCGAATGCCATGTTGCTGCATCCAGAAAAACCAGAAAATCTTGAACTGCAATCTACTTTGCGCAGAGCCTTTCATACGTTAAAAGGCAGTGCGCGTATGGTTGGACTGGACGAGTTTGGGGCAGCAGGTTGGGCGTTCGAGCAACTTGTTAATACTAAGCTGGCAGATCAAAAACCATTTGAAGCTGATTTTTGTAGATTAACTATAGCTGCATTACAGTCGTTTGAAATTTGGGCGAAAGACATTGAATCAAATACGGCACAGCGCTGGAAGGCTGATACTTTCCGTAACGCTGCTGATGCAATGCGAATTGAAAATCGATTTGATATAACTGGCTTAATGCTTTCTGAAAATGAAGTCAAACAAGAGCAAAAAATTGAAGCAGTATTGTCTGAAGATGAAGCGTTATTGTTGTCGCTAGAAGCTTTCGAACTACTAGAGTTGCCTGAAGCTACTTCGGAAATCGATGCAGAGCTTTTGCGCGAAGTTGTAAATAAAGCTGAGATTCAAGAAGAGGTTGCTAAATCATTTATAGCTCCAGCAGCTCCAGCAGCTCCTGTAGCTCCTGTAGCTCCAGTTGCACCAATCATTGCAGCTGCAGAAGAAATACAAATTCCAAAAACAATCATCACGCATGACACGCTGAAAGTTGTTACTCAAACAGATGGAACCATTGAAAACAAGACTCCGCAAATAACTGTGCCAGTAACAGTGCCAGAACCAGAGCCAGTCATTTTGCAGGTTCAGGAAGCTAAATCAAAACCTTTGACTGTAGTCGCTAATTCAATAGTTGTGCTCAAGCCATCTGTAAATTCTGCGCAACACGAAGAGCAATTCAAAGTCATTGGCTCATTGAAAATTGGCATTCCGCTTTACAACGTCTATTTGAATGAAGCGGACGAATGGTCTAGGTGTTTAGTCACAGAATTAGACGAATGGGCGTTGGAGCTGCATCGTCCCTTGCTTGCAACGACGGTCAATTACGCGCATTCTTTGGCTGGTAGTTCTGCTACCGTGGGCTTCAAGCAATTGTCAGGATTGGCAAAATTATTAGAGCATGCATTAGACAAGGCAACTCAGCAATTGCAAGGAAATGTTGAACATGCTCGTCTCTTCGCTGCTGCTGCTGAAGAATGTCGCCGTTTGTTGCATCAGTTTGCAGCTGGGTTTTTAGTAGAGCCGAAATCAAGTGTTGTTCGCGAACTTGAGGCGTTTAAGTTGTTGGTCGTGAAAGATGAACTTCCCCGTGTTATTGAAATATTAAATAAATCTAAGCCCGAGCCCGAGCCCGAGCCCGAGCTTAAAGATGCTGCCAAATTGGAGATTTTGGAGATTGAGAAGTTAGAGAAATTAGAACAAGTAACTAATAAAATTTCATTTGCAACCATATCTGCGCACAAAACTAAAAATACACAGACTGTACGTAATAAATCTTCAATACTGCATATCGACAATGATGATGATATTGAACTTGTAGACACATTAGATGCTGATCTATTTCATATATTTGAAGAAGAGGCACAAGAGTTATTGCCCAATTTGGGTAAAGCAATGCGGCAATGGTCTGTGCATCCAGATAATTTGAGTGCACGATCTGAAATTTTGCGAACTCTACATACGTTAAAAGGCAGTTCACGTTTGGCAGGCGCTATGCGCTTGGGCGAATTATCGCACCGCATGGAGTCTGAAATTGAGGCTTTAGGGACTGAGAATTTATCAGTTGATATGCTTGAGCCTTTGAATGTTCGGCTAGAACATCTTCAGCAAAACTTCGAGGCTTTGCGACATCCAACTGAGTATTTGAATACTGATAGCAAAGTCGAGCAGATATTAGTTGTTGATGCTGAGGTTGAAAAATCTAGACTGATCAATACGGCTCTTGCAAAAGATGTTTCAAGTGTAGAGGTTGGTAAATCATCAAAAATGATGGTTAAACCACCCGCAAGTAGCGTTTTGAAAGCGGATAAAAAGGAATCCAGACAATCAGTCAGAGTACGCGCACGTTTGTTAGACCGACTGGTCAACCAAGCGGGTGAGGTGATGTTGACGCGGACTCGGATTGAATCTGAATTGGGTCAATTGCGTGGCACTTTAGGTGACCTCACAGGAAACTTAGATCGCTTACGTCAACAACTTCGCGATGTTGAGTTTCAAGCAGAAACGCAAATGCAATCGCGGATGGAGCAGTCAAAAGATTCACAAAAAGGATTTGATCCGCTCGAGTTTGACCGGTTTACTCGCGTTCAAGAGTTGACGCGTATGATGGCAGAGTCTGTAAACGACGTTGCAACTGTTCAGCGCAGCTTGCAAAGAACAGTCGATTTAACAGAAGACGATTTGGTGGCTCAGGCGCGACAAACGCGTGATTTGCAGCGGGATTTGTTGCGTACGCGCATGGAAGAGTTTGAAAGTATTTCAGATCGACTTTATCGTGTTGTTAGGCAAGCTTCAAAGGATACCGATAAACAAGTAAAGCTTGACATCGTGGGTGGTTCAATTGAAGTTGACCGTGGCGTGCTTGAGCGCATGACGCCTTCATTCGAGCATTTACTTCGTAATTGTGTAGCACATGGATTGGAATCGGCTGAAAAAAGAGCTCAAGTAGGAAAAGATACTATTGGTGCTATTGCAATTAAACTGATGCAAGACGGTAATGATGTGATCATCGAGTTTAGTGATGATGGAGGCGGTCTCGATTACCAGCGCATCCGCGAGCAAGCGATAGCTCAAAAGTTAATTGATAAAAACAATATATTGACTGATGCCGAAACTATCAATTTAATTTTTACACCAGGATTATCAACTGCCATCAAAGTAACTGAGTTATCGGGTCGCGGCATTGGTTTGGATGTTGTTCGTTCTGAAATTATTGCTTTGGGTGGCCGCATTGATGTTAGCAGTGAGCCTAACAAAGGGTCTCGCTTCAAACTGGTGTTACCGTTAACAACAGCAGTCACGCAAGTGGTCATGATGCGTTCTGGCAATTTGTCGTTCGGTGTTCCTTCGCATCTGGTTGAGATTGTGCGCAGAGCACCATTGGCAGATGTAGAGAAAGCTTATACCCAAGCATATTGGGGTACTGCTGAAGACAATATTCCTTTTTATTGGTCTGGGTCTTTGCTGCAAGCTTCTCAGCGAAGCAGCGAGCCTTTGACTAAGACAAATCCTGTGGTTATTTTTAGAAGCGCTGGTCAGCGAATCGCTATCCATGTCGATGAAATCTTTGGTAACAAGGAAGTTGTGATTAAGAATCTAGGTCCACAACTTGCGCGCTTGCCTGGCCTCGCGGGTATGGCGATTCTTGTTTCTGGTGCTGTAGCGCTGATATACAACCCAGTAGCACTGGCAGCCGTTTATGGCTCTTCTGTCCAGCAATACAGCCCCACACGCCCTCAAGATGCACCAGCCGTTGGCGGCGTGATATCGCCTACGAAAGCAAGCATCGCTGAGCTGCAAACGCCTTTGGTTTTGGTGGTCGATGACTCGATTACCGTGCGTCGTGTGACACAAAGGATGTTGCAACGTGAAGGCTTCCGCGTTGTCTTGGCAGTCGATGGTTTGCAAGCGATTGAAAAGTTAAACCTTGAAATTCCAGCGGTTGTCTTGTCAGACATTGAAATGCCACGCATGGACGGTTTTGATTTGGTGCGCAATATACGCGCAGACTCTAAGTTGAAGCACTTACCAATCGTCATGATCACTTCACGCATTGCTGAGAAGCATCGTGAGTTGGCTATGGAGCTTGGCGTGAATGACTATTTAGGTAAGCCCTATTCTGAAGAAGGTTTGCTCACTGTGTTGCGTCAGCATACTGCGCAAAAAGTTGCAGAACCAGAAAAAATTAAAGTTTAGTTTTTTACTTTTTTAACTACCGAGTATCTAAGTAAAGTTTTTTCTCGAGCCTCTGCATGATTCACGATTGGATATGGATAATCCAAACCAAGAGTTACGCATGCAGATTCCAAGTCAATAGGTTTTGTATTCCACGGTTCATGCAGTGCTGAATTAGGTAATTTGCTCAATTGTGGCAAATACTTTCTAATAAACTTACCTTCAGCATCAAATTTTTCACTTTGACTGGTTGGGTTGAAAATTCGAAAGTAAGGTTGTGCATCACAACCGCTGGAACTTGCCCATTGCCAACCGCCATTGTTGGCAGATAAATCAAAGTCGTTAAGTTTCTCTGCGAAATATCGTTCACCCCAGCGCCAGTCGATACCTAAATCTTTGACCAAAAAACTAGCCACTACCATGCGTAAGCGGTTGTGCATATAACCCGTTTGGTTGATTTGTGCCATAGCGGCATCGACCAAGGGGTAGCCTGTTCGCCCCTCGCACCAAGCTGCAAACAAGCTATCTGCTCGTTCACCTTGCTCCCACTTGATGGCGTTGTATTCCGGTTTAAATGCGCCTGATGCCGCGTGCGGAAAGTTGCTGAGAATTTGAAAATAGAAATCACGCCAAATCAACTCACTCAACCAAACATTCGCACCTTGGCTGCCCACTAACACGCGTTGGTACGCTACAGCTGCTAATTTCCGAATTGACACCGTTCCAAACCGCAGGTGCACGCCTAAATAGCTGGGACCTTTAACAGCAGGGAAGTCGCGAGTGGCGTGGTAATCATCCATGCGGTCAAAAAAATCTTCAAATAATTGTCGTCCACCCGCCATGCCCGTGGGTATTTTTAGTGCTGCTAAGTTAGTTGATTCAAAACCTATTTCAGCTAGTTTGGCAACTGATCGTCGATGTTCAACCGGGCGTTCCACCAAAGCATTCTTGTACTTTTCTACAGGGTAGTGTCGCAAATAAAATTCAGTAAGTTTCTTGAGGTACGCATTTTTGTACGGGGTAAAAACGCCATATGGTTTACCCATTTGTGTGAGAATTTCAGTCCGTTCAAAAATCACATGGTCTTTGTAAGTATGAAAAGTAATACCAAGGTTGGCTAATTTCCCCAGCACCACCGCATCTCGATTAATAGCATGAGGTTCGTAGTCATGATTGGAGAAAACCGCCTGAGCTGACAACTCTTGTGCTAGCTTTGGAATCTCATCACTCGCCCAAGCATGTTGAACGATCAAACCGCTATGTGCTTTGCCTGAAAGTTGACGAATCGATGCATCAAGTTCAACCAAGGACTCGCGTATAAACTCGACCCTGCGATCGGTTTTCGGCAGGGAATCTAATATCTCGCGGTCGAATACAAAGACACAATGCACGGTTTTGCAGTGTTTTAGGGCGTGGTACAGCGCAGCATTGTCATCTGTGCGCAAATCGCGTCTGAACCACATTAAACCTGCTTGAAATTCTTTGTCCATAGTCGCCAGATATTTCCTGTTGTGTTCCCGTTAAAATGACAGCATGTCTGTTGATTTTGCACCAATTAACCTAACGCACCATTTCTTGATCGCCATGCCGGGTCTTGAGGACGACGGTTTTGCCAGATCGGTGGTGTATTTGTGCGAACATAGTAAGCGTGGCGCTCTAGGTTTGGTGATCAATAAGCCTAGCGAATTAAATCTAAAAAATTTGTTTGATAAAGTTGACTTGCCCATGCCACGGCAAGATCTGACAACTGCAGTCGTCTTCCACGGTGGCCCGGTTCAGACTGAGCGTGGTTTTGTGCTCCATGAAGCCATGCATGGCACCCCTTCCGCCGGTGATACGCCCTCTGAAAAATCGGTTTATGCGTCAACCATGACCATTCCTGGCGGGCTAGAAATGACCACCTCGCGCGATGTTTTAGAAGCCATATCTACTGGCTCAGGCCCGAGCCGCGTTTTGGTGTCGCTTGGCTATTCCTCATGGGGCAAGGGTCAGCTTGAATCTGAATTGGCTGGTAACAGCTGGCTCACTGTCGCTGCAGACATCAACGTCATTTTCGACACACCGATTGAACAGCGTTATGACCAAGCCTTGAAACTTCTGGGCATTGAGGCATGGATGTTGTCTCCTGTGGCGGGCAGAGCGTGAGCCCTATGGCTGCCAATTCCCCTCCTTCAAGCCAACTAACCGTCCCTGCGCATTACCAATCATTTTTAGCTTTCGATTTCGGGCTCAAACGCACTGGCGTTGCAATAGGCAACAAGCTCATGCGAACTGCGCAAGGTTTAAGTACCGTCAAAGCTGAAGGCGACGCCCGCTGGCCATTGATAGAAGCCCGCATTAAAGAATGGCAGCCTGATGCTATCGTTATCGGCGTTCCCTATTATCAAGACGGTGCTGCGCACGACAATACCAGACGAGCAAAAAAATTTGGTCGACAATTGCATGCAAGGTACAACTTGCCAGTTTTTGAAGTAGATGAGCGATATAGCACCACAGAAGCGCTAGAAATGGGTGCCAAAGACCCAGACGCTGGCGCAGCCTGTATCATCCTAGAGCAGTTTTTAAGGAGTTTGCCTTGACATCACCGATTTTACCTACCGTGGGAACCCTGGCCTTAGACGCCGAGGCCATGTACCAAGATTTGCTTCGCTATGTGCAGCAAATTCATGCGCCAGCTATGCAGTTGGTCGGTATTACCTCAGGCGGCGCATGGTTGGTCGAACGCTTACAGCGCGATTTGAAACTGGCAGGCAAACCAGGCATCATTTCCTCAACCTTGCACCGCGACGATTTTTCAAAGCGCGGCTTGAGTGACGGCGGCCAAACAACTTTACCGTTTGATGTCGAAGGCGCAGATATTTTGTTGGTTGATGACGTGCTTTTCACCGGCCGAACCATACGTGCCGTGGTCAACGAGTTGTTCGATTACGGTCGCCCACTGCGCGTTCAACTCGCCGTTTTGGTGGACAGAGGTGGCCGCGAACTGCCCATCAATGCCGAATATGCCTCAGCACGTTTATTCTTACCTGTCAATCAATCACTAACTTTGGCCCGCAGCGAAGCTGGAACATTCAGCTTTGAAGTCAGAGAACGCTTGAATACTAAAAAATAAAACTAAAAATAAAATAAAACCATGCTCTACAAACGCAACCCCCAGCTGAATAAAAACGGTGAACTCATCCACTTGCTGTCGATTGAGGGTTTGCCTAAAGCGACGCTGACGCACATTTTGGACACCGCTGCCAACTTCGTCTCCGTCAACGACCGCGAAGTCAAAAAAGTGCCCTTGTTGCGTGGTAAAAGTGTTTTCAACCTGTTTTTTGAAAACTCCACCCGCACCCGCACGACTTTTGAGATTGCCGCCAAGCGCCTCAGCGCCGACGTCATCAACCTAGACATCGCCCGCTCATCTGCTTCCAAGGGCGAGTCCTTGCTAGACACCATTGCCAACCTCAGCGCCATGGCTGCTGATTTGTTTGTGGTGCGCCACAGCGAATCCGGCGCGCCGTATCTGATTGCGCAACACGTCGCGCCGCACGTGCATGTGATTAACGCTGGAGATGGCAGACATTCGCACCCGACGCAGGGTTTGCTGGACATGTTCACGATTCGGCACTACAAAAAAGACTTTTCTAACCTTACCGTCGCCATCGTAGGCGACGTATTGCATTCGCGTGTTGCTCGGTCAGATATTCATGCTTTAACAACGCTGGGCTGCGCCGAAGTGCGCGTGGTTGGCCCCAAAACCTTGGTTCCTAGCGACATGGCACAAATGGGTGTTCGCGTCTGCCACACCTTGGAAGAGGGCATCAAAGACTGCGACGTCGTCATCACTTTGCGCTTGCAAAGCGAGCGTATGACGGGAGCGCTGCTGCCCAGTAGCCAAGAATTCTTCAAAAGCTACGGCCTGACGCAAGACAAACTGCAGCTCGCCAAGCCAGACGCTATCGTCATGCACCCAGGGCCGATCAACCGGGGCGTCGAAATCGACTCTGCCGTGGTTGACGGCCAGCAAAGCGTGATTTTGCCGCAAGTGACCTTCGGCATCGCTGTGCGCATGGCGGTGATGAGTATCGTTGCCGGTAATGACGCCTAGACAGATGCTTAAAAATATAAAAAGACGCATAAAAAAGAGAAGCTATGAACATCCTCATTAAAAATGGCCGAGTCATCAATCCAGCCACAGGATTTGATGAAATTTGCGATATAGCCATAGAATCACCTCATGTAATAGCTATTAAAAATATAGCAAAAAACTTTAAACCTGACGTAACGATTGACGCCACAGACCGTATCGTCACCGCCGGTTTGGTCGATTTAGCCGCACGCCTGCGTGAGCCGGGTCATGAGCACGAGGGCATGCTGCAAAGCGAGCTGGCCGCAGCTGTGGCCGGTGGCGTCACCAGCCTGGTCTGCATGCCTGATACCGAGCCCGTGCTGGACGAGCCCGGTTTGATTGAAATGCTCAAATTTCGCGCTGAAAAGCAGCACCAATCGCGTGTTTTCCCGCTAGGTGCGCTCACTGTGAATCTCAAAGGCGAAGTGTTGACCGAGATGGTCGAGTTGTCCGAAGCCGGTTGCGTGGGCTTTAGCCAAGCAGAAGTTCCTTTAGAAAACACTCAAGTGCTACAGCGCGCTTTGCAATACGCCAGCACCTTTGGCTACACCGTGTGGCTGCGCCCGCAAGACATCCATTTGGGCAAAGGCGTCGCCGCCAGCGGCGCTTTGGCCACGCGCATGGGCTTGAGTGGCATTCCCGTAGCGGCGGAGACGATAGCGCTGCACACGATTTTTGAATTGATGAAAGCCACCACTGGCTCTCGCGCCCACATTTGCCGCATCAGCAGTGCTGCGGGCGTCGCACTGGTGCGCCAAGCCAAGGCAGATGGCTTGCTGGTCAGTTGCGATGTGAGCATTAATACACTTCATTTGACCGACGTCGATTTGGGCTACTACGACAGCCGTGCTAGGCTGAACCCGCCCCTGCGCCAGCAGCGCGACCGCGATGCCTTGCGCGCTGCCTTGGCCGATGGAACGATCGACGCTCTGGTGTCTGACCACACACCGGTGAGTGACGACGCCAAAACCTTACCTTTCGCCGAAGCCGAAGCCGGTGCGACTGGTTTAGAGTTGCTGCTCAGCCTCGCCCTCAAATGGCAGTCAGAAAGCAGCGACAAAACGCTGACATTGGCCAATGCACTCGCCACCATCACCAGCCAACCTGCCAAAATATTGGAAGCAAACTTAGGCGCTGAGTATGCGAGCTTGGGCCAATTGGTCGTGGGCGGTGTGGCGGATATTTGTATATTCGACCCCAAAGCGGCTTGGACAGTCAGCGCAAATACACTGCGAAGCCAAGGCAAACACTCGCCTTTCATCAGCTACGAGTTACCCGGCAAAGTGGTGGCCACTATCGTAGCTGGGCATGTGGCTTTTGAAGCGAAGTAAGTCATTTCTGGTACTTAACTTGCCGATATTGCTTGAAAGTATTGATGTCTCAACTGCGCGCCATCGGTAAATTGTGCTTATTTATTCCTCATCTTGTGTGGGGAATTTTCAGTATTTACGTCATATTTCCAAAGCTAAATCAAACTCAAAAAAACAAACGGATTGAGACTTGGGCCGGCGCATTGCTTGCCAAGCTTGCTATTAAATTAGTAGTAAAAGGTGCCCCACCGGCAACCGGCCCCATGTTCTTGGTATCAAACCATATTTCGTGGTTGGATATCTTGGTCATGCATGCCTCCAAACATTGCCGTTTCGTCAGCAAAGCAGATGTGAAACACTGGCCTGTACTCGGTGCTTTAGCCACAGGCGCTGGCACCTTGTACATCGAGCGCGAATCCCGCCGCGACGCCATGCGCGTCGTGCACCACATTTGCGAAGCCTTACAAAATGGCGATATTTTGGGCGTTTTTCCTGAGGGGACGACTGGTAACGGTGTCGATTTGCTCCCTTTTCACGCCAACCTGCTGCAAGCCCCCATCGTGTGCCATGCACCCGTTCAGCCCTTGGCCTTGAAGTATGTAGACCCACAAACCGGCCAAAACAGCCAAGCTGTGAGCTACGTGGGAGATGTGAGTTTGCTTGAATCGTTGTGGGGAACTTTGAAATCCAAAGGCGTCACAGCGCACGTCACCTATGGCGAACCGCAAATGTCAAATGGCAGAAGCCGCAGAATGTGGTCGGATGATTTGAGGGTTGAGATTGAGCGGTTGAAGGCTGAGTAAAAACTAATTGCTATTTAAATAATAGTGAAATAGTTAACGAATACGCGGGTGAGAAGTAGATTTAGGCACTAAATATCGTTATTTTTGAATTCTAACAATTCATCACCATAACTGGCCAATAAATGCGAAGAATAGACCGGGAATGAATAGGGCAGTAAAAACTTTAGGATGAACCAATTCTGGTAGTGTTCTTCCGTCGTACGTTTCTGTAGGTGTTCCTAAAGCAAATAGTGTTGCCCACCCAGCTAAGAAGCCTCCTATCGCACCGGTAAGTTTGCCAACTGCAATTGGTAGGCTTGGCGCAAGTAGCCCCGCTGAGTAGGTAATGACGATAGCAATCAATGTAACAACTAAGACTGCAATAAAAGACGACCACAAAGCTTGACGAAGCTTATCAGTGGAGCGTGAAATAGTGGCTTCCGCTTCTATTTCCCAGCCTTGAGTTGGAAATGTTCCAGCTTTATGTTTAGAAAGTAAATCTGGAGATTCAAGATTTACAGCCATGCCATGGTTGACCGCTGCATTAACAAAACATTGTCTATCGAATACAAGTAATGGTAGCGTGCGCCAAGGCGATGCATGCTGAAATACTGGTGAAATAGCCATGATTCAACTATAGCTGAAACTTCAGTAAACACAGACCATAAATCGGGGTCAGAGCCACTACTGTCCGGAGATGGAATTTGAAATTTCACGTAATTCATTGATTTGATTGAATAATTTAGTCTTTTAGCTAGAAATCTATTTGAACTTCAGTCGCGACATAAGAGACACTGCATTTCATTTGTGAGGTGAACTCATGCGCAAAGGCAAACTCGTACTGGCTCAACTGAGTGAGCACCTTTCTAAAGCTGTTTTTGCGCAATGCGTCACGCGCTATGCTGGCAAATATCCGACTTTGTCATTCTCTCATTGGGATCAACTGTTGTGCATGATGTTTGCGCAATTAACAGCACGTGCGAGTTTGCGCGACATCACCACTTGTCTGCACAGTCAACGAGCCAAGTTGTACCACGCAGGTTTTCGTGGAGCCATTGCACGCTCTACATTAGCGGATGCCAACGAGAAACGCGATTGCAGGATTTTTGAAGACTATGCGCTGCACCTGATTGGCGTCGCACGTGCACTTTATGCCACAGACAAGCTAAGTCTGGAGTTCGTCCAAACGGTCTACGCCATCGATGCAACCACGGTTGATCTGTGTCTGAGTTTGTTTGACTGGGCACCTGCCACCAAAGGCCGCGCTGGCATCAAAGTTCATACGCTGCTAGATCTTCGTGGCAACATTCCAACCTTTATCCACATCACCGGTTCACGTGTCAGTGACGTCAGTTTTTTGGACCATTTACACCTGGAAGCAGGTAGCTTTTATGTGATGGACAGGGCTTATGTACACTTTGTACGGCTAATGCGCTTTGTCCACGCTGGCGCGTTCTTTGTGGTGCGCTCCAAGTACAACTTGCAATGCCGTATCGTGCAGGTCGATCCGACGAATGAAGCCCTTGGCATCCTCAAGGATGAGCGCATCATTTTGATAGGCAAGGACACAAAAACATCGTACCCAGTGCCATTGCGCAGAATTGAGTTCTATGACCTCGAGCAAGATCGTTACATGACGTTTTTGACCAACCATTTTGAGCTTCAAGCCAGTCAAATTGCGGTACTGTACAAGCATCGCTGGCAAGTTGAGTTGTTCTTTAAGTGGATTAAACAGAATTTGCGTATCAAAGCTTTTGTGGGCACAAGTGCCAATGCAGTGAAGACGCAAATTTGGACGGCTATTTGCACTTATGTGCTGGTGGCAATCATCAGAAAACGATTAAACATCGCAGCTTCGATGCATTCAGTACTACAGGCACTGAGTCTGACTTTGTTTGAAACAACTGCGTTGGATGAGTTGTTCAATCAGGTGGCTCATGACGAACAGCTTCATAACAATGAGAGCCAGTTATCGCTGTTTGGGGAAATCTCCGGACAGTAGTGGCTCTGACCCCGATTTATGGTGTAGGTTAAACCATATTTAAGTTATAGTTAAAGTCATTCTCAGGAGATTTAGATGAACAGATTTTCCCGCAGTCCGAAGATTAAGTTACAGGTTTTGCGGTATTTAGCATTAGGAACATCAACCGTGAGCATGAGTTGACATCTGAATCAAACCGTATCTCGGCCGCGAGCACAGCCTATATCGACGGCATTTGCCGAGCTTGGGGCTGGTCTTGGAGCGAAATGGGGCAAGTCGATGACGATGGACTGGATGGCCTCGTCTACCTTCGAGCTATGGAAGTCGATTCATCCAGGCCGACCGATCGGCGCACATGGAAGCATCAATTCACCGGTGGGCTGATTCATGTGCAGGTTAAGAGTGGCGCAAGTTATATAGTCACACATACCCTTGATCACATTGAAATTTCATTCCGAAACCTAGATAAAAAGAGAGAGCTTTGGCTGAAGTCACCGCT
>JANMTB010000132.1:0-12551 GCA_031390045.1 Polaromonas sp. | reverse complement strand
TTTGCCATGCTCGGCTGGACTGAGATGATTTACAACCACATTACGCTGCGATTACCCGACTCCGTGTCCAAAGGCGAAAAACAGTTTCTCATCAACCCTTTTGGCCTGCACTACAGCGAAGTCACCGCGAGTAACTTGGTCAAAATCGACATTCACGGCAAGATTTTGGATGATTCGGCTTATCCGGTGAACCCAGCAGGTTTTACCGTGCATGCCGCTATTCACAACAGCCTACCAGACGCCCATTGCATCATGCACACCCACACCACGGCCGGCTTGGCGGTGGCGTGTTCTGCGGCGGGTTTGGTACAAAACAACTTTTACGCTGCCCAACTGCATGACTTGGTGGCTTACCACGACTTTGAAGGCATCACCATCCATGCCGACGAAGCGCCGCGATTGTTAAAAAATATTGGCAACAAACCCGCCGTGATTTTGCGCAACCACGGCCTGCTGGCCTGGGGGCAGACCCTGCCGCAAACCTTTGTGACGCTGTGGACGCTGCAGCGTGCCTGCGAAATCCAGCTGGCGACGCTGAGCATGGGTGCAGCGATTCCCATCTCAGAAGCCGTGGCGGCAAAATGCACCCAAGATTCGTTGCAATTTGATGCCAAATTTGGTGCAGGTCGTGATGTGTTCGAAGCCATGCAACGACTGGTGGACAAGTCGGATGACACCTACAAGCAGTGATCACACCAAACACTATTAATTCAGTAACAGCTTAGCCAATAAATACGCCGGCCAGATGCCAAAATACCCTTCAAATCCAACTTTTAAACAGTTTCAAGCATGATTTACAACAATATATGCATCGTAGGCGCTGGTGCCATTGGCGGGTGGCTGGGAGCGGGTTTGGCGCGGGCGGGTTGCTCGGTCAGCTTTCTGGCGCGCGGCGAAACCTTGAAAGCTTTGCAATCGCAAGGCTTGAAGCTGCAATCCAGCGCACAGCCAGAGCAAACCCACGTCGTACGCGCCAGCAACAGCGCAGCAGAACTGGGCATTCAGGACTTGGTCATCATTGCCGTCAAAGCACCTGCGCTGCGAGAAGTAGCTCAGCAAATTGCACCCTTGCTGGGTGAAGATACCGTTGTGTTGACCGCGATGAACGGCGTACCGTGGTGGTTTTTGCAGGGTTTTGGCGGCAGGTTTGCTAACCATTCTCTCAGCAGCGTAGACGCCACGGGTGATATTGCCGCTGCCATCCCAGCCGCTCACATCATCGGTGGTGTTGTGCATGCCAGCTGCTCGGTGGCCAGTCCGGGCGTGATTCGCCATGCGTTTGGCAACAAAATCATTGTGGGAGAACCGTCGGGGCAGTCTACGGGAGAAGCTTCGCTACGCGTCACGGCTTTGGCAGCCTTGCTTGAAAAAGCCGGTTTTGAAGCCCCAATCGCCGAGCAAATCCAACGCGACATCTGGTTCAAGCTGTGGGGCAACATGACCATGAACCCGGTCAGCGCCATCACCGGTGCGACATCCAGCCAGGTGCTGGACGATGGATTGGTGCGCGGCTTTTGCTCAAACGTGATGCTGGAAGCCAAAGAAATAGGTGCACGTTTGGGCATTCCGATTGACCAACAACCCGAAGACCGCCATGCCGTGACACGCAAGCTGGGCAGCTTCAAGACCTCGATGTTGCAAGACGTGGAAGCTGGTAAAGCGGTTGAGTTAGATGCCTTGGTAGGCGCAGTGAAGGAACTCGGGCAGCTCACCGAGGTAAGCACTCCCTACACAGATGCACTGCTCGGCCTCGCACGCCTGCACGCGCGGGTGCGTGGCTTGTATTGAAATTTTTTAAGCGGCGGCCTGCGCTTGCTCTAGCGCCGTTATAAATAAGGCCGCCACATCACAACCCATTTGGTCAAAAATTTCTTGGAAACAAGTCGGGCTGGTGACATTGATCTCGGTCAGCGAGTCGCCGATCACATCCAAACCGATCAGTAACAAGCCCCGGCTAGCCAGAATCGGACCTAAGGCGTTGGCGATTTCAAAGTCGCGCTTGCTTAGTGGTTGCGCCACACCTTTACCACCTACTGCCAAATTGCCGCGTACTTCGCCGCCTTGAGGAATGCGTGCCAAGCTAAAAGGAACGGGTTTGCCACCAATCACCAAAATCCGCTTATCGCCTTCAGAAATAGCGGGCAGAAACTTCTGCACCATGACCGTCTCAGCGCCGTCTTTGTTCAGTGTTTCGATGATGCCGCCCAAATTCAGCCCATCGGCTTTGACGCGAAAAATACCTGCGCCACCCATGCCGTCAAGCGGTTTCAAGATGATGTCTTGGTGCTCAGCATGGAAGCGTTTGATATCGTCAGCATCGCGCGACACGAGGGTGGGGCCTATGAATTGCGGGAATTCCAAAATCGCCAGTTTTTCAGGATGGTCTCGCAAAGCGCGCGGTTTGTTAAAGACCTTGGCTCCTTCACGCTCGGCCTGTTCGAGCAGGTGGGTAGCGTAGAAAAACTCGGAATCAAACGGTGGGTCTTTGCGCATGACAACGGCATCAAAGTCTTTCAAAGCTTGTGGACGTTCGTCGGGGTGCTGCTGCTTGGCGATGTACCAAACATCTTTGCCCCCCGTCAGAGTGATGTCACGAACAAACGCCGTGACCACTCCACCGCGTTGCCACATGATGTCTTTGGGCTCACAAGCACTGAGCGTGTGACCGCGCTTTTGCGCTTCGCGCATCATGGCGAAGGTCGTGTCTTTGTAGATTTTGAAGGAAGCGAGCGGATCAGCAACAAAAAGGATATGCATTTTTTTACGTTTTCTTTACGGTTAACTTTTGATTGTTTTTACGTTTTTCTTTTACCGTACTGTTGCACAAAAAGCGCAATAGTGCCTGCCACCACCCCCCAAAAGGCCGAGCCGACACCAGCTATTACTACGCCGGACAGTGTGACTAGAAAAGTGATGATAGCGGCTTCACGGTGTGATTCATCCTGTACGGCGACTGCCAAACCGTTGCCTATCGTGCCCAACAGGGCCAAGCCTGCAATAGCGGCGATCAATTCTTTAGGGAACGACATCAAAACTCCAATGAAAGCACCACCCAACAGCCCAATGACAATATAGATCGTCCCGCACGACACGGCGGCGGTGTAGCGTTTGGATGGGTCAGGATGCACCTCTCGCCCCATGCAAATCGCAGCGGTGATGGCGCTGAGGTTCAACGCCAAAGCCCCAAACGGTGCCAGAACTAGCGTTGCCAGCCCCGTCAAGGTGATGACTTTTGACAAAGGCATGTCATAACCTGCCGCTTTGATGGCTGCGACACCAGATAAGTTTTGCGACGCCATAGTCACAATAAACAGCGGCAGCGCTAAGCTGACCATAGCACTCCATGTAAAAGCAGGAGCCACAAAGACAGGTTTTGCAAGCTCAAAAACGACTCCAGCCGGCGTAAATAAATCATTTATTGCTACATATATTATAGCAATTAAGAGTGTTATAGGAACAGCATAACGCGGTGACAGACGCTTCACCAGCAGGTAGCTCAACAACATCAGAACCACCAGCGGCAAAGCCGTTTGTGCGACGGTAAAAGCCTGCAAACCAAACCGTGCCAGCACACCCGCTAGCAAAGCTGATGCAATGGCAATGGGGATGCGGTTCATCACACGCTCAAACCAACCGGTGACGCCAAACAAGGTGATCAACACGGCGCAGGCCATGAAAGCGCCTACGGCTTCGTTCATCGAAAAGCCACCCGCCAAGCCTGCTGTCGCTAAAACCGCCGCGCCAGGCGTGCTCCAAGCCACCATGACGGGTTTGCGCAGCCAAAGCGAGGGAATGGCGCTGCACAAACCCATACCCAGACCCAAAGCCCACATCCAAGATGTTAGTTGCTCAGCGGTTGCCTTGAACGCTAATGCTGCTTGAAAAACGATGGCGACTGAGCTGGTAAAACCCACCAGCACGGCTACAAAACCTGCGGTGAAGGCAGACATGGTAATGTCTTTAAAAAACCGCATTGGTTTCGACTTGAGCCTTGATTTAAATTTCTATTTTTGAACCCAACTCAACCACGGAATTTGTTGGTAAGTTCAAGAAATCGGCTGCGCCGCTGGCATTGTGATGCATCTGTGCGAAAAGCTTTTCACGCCACGGCGCCATACCAGCCCCTAAGGTGGGAACGACGGTGTCACGGGATAAGAAATAGCTGGTGCTCATGTGCTCTATCTCGCAGCCTCGGCCTTTCATTTGCTTCAATGCCGCCGGCACATCTGGGTCGTTTTTAAAGCCGTAGTTAAGCACAACTTGCCAACAGTGATGGCCTAATGATTCCACTTCCAAACGCTTAGCCATACCGATCCAAGGCACTTCATGGTTACGCACGGTGACAAACAGATTTTTCTCATGCAACACTTTGTTGTGCTTAAGGTTGTGCAACAAAGCATTTGGTACGATGCCCTTTTCAGAAGTTAAAAACACAGCGGTGCCTTCGACCCGCGTCGGTGGACTGATAAAGACGGATTCGAGAAAATCTTTGAGATCAATCGCCTCCAATTTTTGCTTCAGAGATAACATACGCCGTCCTTGCTTCCAAGTCAGCATCAGCGTGAAAATAGCGCCGCCAATCGCTAACGGGAACCAACCGCCAGCGAACAATTTGAGCATATTTGAAGCAAAGAATGCAAAATCAACAATAAAAAACAAACCCGTCGCGACTAGGCATAGCCAAAGCGGGTATTTCCAACCATATCGGATCACATAAAAGGTCAATATCGTGGTGATCAGCATGTCCGTTGTCACCGCAATGCCGTAAGCGGCAGCCAAATTGCCTGATGTTTTAAACATCACCACCGCCAAGACGATAGCGACAAACAAGCCCCAATTAACGAAAGGAATATAAATTTGCCCGGCCTCACGCACACTGGTGTGCATAATGTTCAATCGCGGCAAATAACCGAGTTGTATGACTTGCTTAGTGACACTGAAAGCGCCGGTGATCAGAGCTTGCGAAGCAATGACAGCGGCTAGTGTTGCCAATACAAGCAAGGGAATCAGCGCCCAATCAGGTGCCATTAAATAAAACGGGTTTTTGACCGCAGCTGGATTTTTGAGTAAGAGTGCGCCTTGACCAAAATAATTCAGCACCAAAGCTGGCATCACCACGCTGAACCAAGCCAAGCGGATGGGTTTTTTGCCGAAATGGCCTAAATCTGCATACAAAGCCTCAGCACCAGTGACGCACAAGACCACAGCGCCCAAAATAATGAAAGTAGTGCCAGGATTAGCCCACATGAAATCTATTGCGTAGTGCGGGCTGATGGCCCATAAGATTGCTGGATTGGTCGCAATGTGCATGACCCCCAACAACGACAAGACCGCAAACCACACCAAAGTAATCGGACCAAAAAACTTACCGATACCTGCCGTACCTTTCTTTTGCACTAAAAACAAGCAAAATAAAATTGCCAAAGTCAATGGCACAACATACTGTTTGAAGGCAGGAGAAATAACCTCCAACCCTTCCATCGCACCCAATACTGAAATAGCTGGCGTGATCACGCCGTCGCCGTAAAACAAGCAGGTACCAAAAATACCCACCATTAGCAGCACTTTGCGTAGCTCTGGTTTGTCTTTCACCGCTTGTGAAGCCAATGCCAGCATCGCCACCAAGCCGCCTTCACCATGGTTATCTGCCCGCAACACCAAAACCACGTATTTGATAGAAACGATAACGGTCAGCGTCCAAAAGAAAATGGACAAAATGCCGTAGATATTGTCTGGCGTGAAAGGCACATGGCCAGAGCCAAAGACCTCTTTCATGGCGTACAAAACACTGGTACCAATGTCGCCGTAAACCACGCCAATAGCGCTGAGCGTCAGCGCGGCTAAAGAAGATTTTGTTGTTTGCACTAAAACGTAACCGCCTAGAAAATCAATCTGCGTGAAAGGGCCGCGCTTAATAGCGCATTCACACTTACCGATTCGCGGGATTTCATGGTTGAGGGAATGACATTGTGCGCTTTTGTAAAGCTCTTTTCACCCAAGGAGCCGCCTCTAAACGCAATAAATTCGGATTTAAGGTTAATTTTGTTGCAGTGCAACAACTGCAAATAGGTGTAATTTATAAAACAATCAGCTTATTCGTAGACTTCAGCGTCCGGATCAGTCGTCTCTAGCTCGTAGCTGGCTGCCAACATAGCCAAACGACCAATCACGCCGTACATATAAAAGCGGTTCGGCGCGCTGGCACCAGGTTTCACACCCGGTGTGGGCAATTCTGCACCTTCTGCAAATGCCAACGGTACATAGCGCGAGCCCGGAGAACACAGGTTCTCATCCATTCCCCTATCAGCGTGTACGCGGTAAAAGCCACCCACCACATAACGGTCCATCATGTAAACCACAGGCTCTGCCACAGCATCGTTCATGCGCTCTTTGGTGAGCACGCCTTCTTGCACAATCAACTCGCCGTTGAAAATGGCAAGGTCTTTATGGTCTTTCAATTCGCTGGATTGACGCAACATCATCACGCTTGCACCCGCGCCAGCCTGTTTATCAGCTTGGCTGCTGTGGTTGGACTTAACCACCACAAACGGCTTGTCCATGATGCCGTATTCCTTGTATTTCTTTTTAATTTTGGCAAGCAAGGTGTCCACACTAACTGCCAAATCTATATCCGTGCACGTCAAAAACATGGGGTTGATCAACCAAGGGTCAACACCCAGCAGCTTACCAAAACGCTTACTCACTTCTTCATAACTCTGATAATGCGTGCTTTTACGCCTCACCGAGCCAGATGCATGCAAGGGCGGCAAAACATATTGCTCGTGCAACTCTTCCAAAATACCTGGCACACCTTTGGTTAACTCGTTGTTGAGCAAAATCGTGCAGGGGTCAAAACCTTTCAAACCCAAACGCTTGCCAGTACGGATGACTGGTTCCAACAAAATAGACTCGCCATTTGGCAGCGCAATCGGAGTGTTTTCTTTGATCTCTGGGTCAATCGAGCCGATACGGACGTTTAGACCTGCCATATGAAACACGCGGCGGAGCTGGGCGATGCTGCTCAAATAAAACGTATTACTGGCATTGTTGCTGTTGTTTTCAGGAATCAACAACAAATTCTTCGCCTCTGGGCAAATCTTTTCAATCGCGACCATCGCTGCTTGCACCGCCAGCGGCAGCATGGCAGGTGTTAGATTATTCCATCCGCTGGGGTACAAATTGGTATCAACTGGGGCGAGTTTGAAACCCGCATTGCGCACATCCACCGAGGTGTAAAAAACAGGCGTGTGCTCCATCCACTCCAAGCGAAACCAGCGTTCGATGGCGGGCATAGAATCTAAAATGCGCTGCTCCAGCTCGTTGATCGGGCCGTTCAATGCGGTGACAAGATGGGGAACCATAATTTTTGCGACCTAAACTTTACGATTTAATAATTACGATCTGCGAGCCAAGGGAAGATTCAACAGCAAATTTTGCGGTTTGAGTTTGAGTTGGTTCTTCTCATCCATCGCCATTGCCAAATACACAGGGCGGCCAGCCACCGATGCCAGCATGTCTGAAGGGTTCACAAACTCAAGGCGAAACAGGCACATCAACCGTCTGTGCCGCTCTTCGCTGACCTCGGCACCGGTATACAAATCATTCAAAGTACTGTTAGCCTGCGCATCTAGACCCACATGCCAGACCCAATGCTCATCGACAATTTCTTTCTCTGTTTGAATCCGCACATCAACTTGCAAAAAGTGTTTGATCCACTGTTCAAGCACGTGGCACAAAGCATCTAAAGACGCTTGCCCGTGATTCAAGCTGATCACCATGTCAAAAAACTCACTGCGCGGCCAATAGGCGTCTAAGTTGTCTGCACTGAGCACGTCTAAATCAACGCTGCGAACTGGCAAGCCGCCTTGCTTGAGCAATTCGCCAATGCTGCCAAAGCCGCCCGATAGCGCATGACGCTCAACCGTTTCATCGTCTGCCGCCATCACAGCGCCGTCTTCCAGAATAGAGATTTTTTGCGTTCTGAACAGCAATTCAGCCACGCGAGCTTGCATAGCATTGGGTGCTTGCAGAGTAGTTTGTGATGATTTACCCACCACGTGCCGCAGCAAAATTTGCGTGAGCTGATGAACTAAAACCGGCGCCACATCAACGCCCTCACCCTGGAACAGCGCCATGTAGCTGGCTTCAAGCGTGGGTTTAGCGATTAATTTGTCTCTGAAGCGCAACCAAACAGCATAGTTCTCTGCCGCATCTTTGTCGCTCACTTTTGCGATTTCTTCTGCAGCAATCAAGCGCCGTGGATTGTCATCTAAAGCGGCATGAAGCGCCAACTCGTTCGCACAAGATTCTGCAATTGGGGCAATTTCAGGACGGCTCAGTAAATGGCGTAAAAATGCGTCTGTCACCAACAAATGGCCGTTGGCATCTACTTCCAACAGCTCATAGCCCGATGAAGGCCAAAAATTTGCGGAAACTTGCGGTTTAAATAGTTGTTGCGCGTGAGTTGCCATCAAGTCCTTACTTCCCCATTACCTAAAACCACATATTTCAGAGAAGTTAAGCCCTCGATCCCTACTGGACCACGGGCATGAAACTTGTCGGTGCTGATGCCGATTTCAGCACCCAAACCGAACTCAAAACCATCGGCAAAGCGCGTGCTGGTGTTGACCATCACACTGGCCGAATCAACCTCACGCAAGAAGCGCTGGGCGTGCATGTGGTTGGTGGTGATGATGGCGTCGGTGTGGTGGCTGCTGTATTTGTTGATGTGCGCAATCGCCTCGTCCAAACCAGCCACAATTTTGATACTGATGACTGGCGCCAAGTATTCTTCGTACCAATCTTGCTCTTTTGCCAGTACAATTTTTGCTACTTTTTTAATAGCTTCATTGGCAAATAATACGCCGGCTGCAGCCTCATCACATCTCATTTCGACACCTTTTTCAGCATAAATAGCGGCGATTTTCGGTAAAAAATCTGCCGCTACACTTTTAGCGACCAGCAAGCCTTCAGCGGCATTGCAGGGGCTGTATTTGTTGGTTTTGGCGTTGTCAGCCACCGTCACCGCCATGGCGATATCGCAGGGGTTGTCGACATAGACGTGGCAATTACCGTCTAAATGTTTGATAACAGGTATTTTTGATTCTCTAGAGACGCGTTCAATCAGCCCCTTGCCACCGCGCGGAATAATCACATCCACATACTCGGGCATGGTGATCAGCGCACTCACAGCTTCCCGGTCCGTTGTTGGCACCAATTGCACGGTGTGCTGCGGCAAACCGCTTTCAACCAGCGCTTGCTGCACCAAAAATGCCAAAGCTTGGTTGGACTCAATCGCCTCTGAGCCACCGCGCAAAATGCAGGCATTGCCGCTTTTGACGGCCAGGGACGCGGCTTCAATCGTCACGTTCGGGCGGGATTCGTAAATCATGCCAAAAACGCCAATCGGCACCCGCATTTGCCCCACACGGATACCACTAGGCTGCTGCTTCATACCGATGATTTCACCAATGATGTCAGGCATCGCCGCGAGTTGCTCACACCCCAGAGCGCAGGTTTCCAGCACTTTAGGCGTCAGTTTCAAGCGATCCACCATAGGCTCAGACAATCCCGCTTTGATGGCGCGGGCAATGTCTTTGGCATTGTCAGCTTGTAGGGCCGCTATATTTGTACGCAACAGCGCAGCAAGTCGCAATAATGCTTTATTTTTAATAGCAGCCGAGGCAATAGATACGCCAGCTGAAGCTATTTTTGCTTGCTTTCCAAGGGTTTTAAGCAAATCTACGACATTGCCGCTGCCTGGTGATTGAAATTGAGCGTTCATGCAGCTATTTTCGTTGATTTTTGACCTGAAGAACCAGTTTGTGTCATACACGCTTGGCACAGCTGCATCGCCAGCCTGTGCAGCGCTTGAAAGTTATCTTGGGGCCAATCGCGCTGTTTCAAGCCTTTGACGATGCCGTCCACCTTGTGCGCAGCGTCTAGCAAATCGACCAAGGCTGCGCTGCTGAGTTGCGGTAAAACCCGCTCAAACAAGCGCTCTTTGACACCCCACACCCGCTGCTCGCGCAGTGCCATGGGCAAAGGTTTACCGTTTGACATGGCGTCTTTCACGCGTTTGAGTGCCCGAATATCCTCAGAAATCGCCCAGTGCACCAGCACCTCGGCCATGCCTTCAGCCTGCAGGCCGTCCAGCATGCGTTGCACGCGGGCGGGGTGGCCGGCAAGGACGGATTCGGACAGCTTGAACACGTCGTAGCGCGCCACATTCAGCACCGCACTTTCCACCTGTGCCAGCGACAACTCGCCTTTGGGGTGCAACAGCCCAAGTTTTTGGATTTCTTGAAACGCGGCCAGCAGGTTACCTTCCACCCTGTCCGTAAAGAATTGTAGTGTTTGCTGCCCTTCCACCCCAGCGGCGACTTGCTGCCCCTGCATTTGTAAGCGCTGCGCGATCCAATTTGGCAAAGCAGCGCGCTCGACGGGCTGAATCTCTATGCTGACGCCGTTGGCCTCAAGCGCTGTAAACCACGCGCCTTGTTTGCTCATTTTGTCCAAGCGCGGCAGCATCACCAAGGTCAAGGTGTCAGTATTGTCTAGAGCCTGCGCGGCCAGTTGCTGCAGCTGCACGCTGCCGTCTTTGCCCGGCTTGCCAGAGGGAATGCGGATTTCGATGATCTGCTTGTCAGCAAACAAGCTCATGCTGCCGGCTGCGGCCAGCACTTCGCCCCAATCAAAATGCGCACCGGCAACGGTGAATGAGCTGCGCTCGGTGTAGCCTTGTTTACGCGCTTCGGCACGAATGACGTCAGCAGACTCTTGCACCAAGAGCGCTTCGTCGCCGTGCAGGGTGTAGAGAGAGCGAAGTCCCTTGGCGAAGTGGTTGGTGAGTTGACCGGCTGCGAGTTGCACGATGACCCTAACGCTCTTTACAGCTCTTTTATTGCCGACAAGCGGCGCAGCAACTGCTGCACCATATCAGTTTGCATGTCGCGGTAAAGCAGCCCTTCTTCAACTTCTTTAGCCAGAACAGCAGATTCGTTAAAGCTGATATCGCGTTGCACCATGAGCTCGGTTTCAGGGATGATGTCTTTTCCAGCAGGGGTACGCAACTTGAATTTTAGGCGGATACGCAACTGAAACTCGCGCACCTGACCAGCAGCCGTCGCACCAACCACAGCCTTTTCGCGCTGCTCACTGAGCACTTCTAAAACGACTTGCGCTTTGTCTGCCTCGGTCACAACGGTGACTGCACCATCGGCAGCCAGCACGCGCTTGAACTCGTTGCCCAAGGTCGAATTGTCAACAAAACCCGAGAACAGCGTTTTGAAGGCGTAATTGAACGAGCCGCGCAGCTTGAAACCGCAACCAGTGAGAACGCCCACCGACGTTGCAGCCAGCGCCAGCAAGGCGGATTGGGTAAAGAGACGTCTTTTCATAGGATATTTACTCATTAAACAACGACATTGACCAAGCGACCCGGCACCACAATGACTTTCTTGATCGCAGCGCCAGCGGCGAACTTGATCACCACCTCAGAGCTTACCGCGATTTTCTCAATTTCTTCTTTCGAAGCGCCCGCAGGCACGACGATAGAACCACGCAATTTGCCGCTGACTTGTAACATCAGCTCAATTTCGTCCTGCACCAAAGCCGAGGCATCGACCTGCGGCCAAGGCGCATCGAGCAAATCGCCCAAATGGGCGGCAAAGCCCAAGTTTTGCCACAAAGCATGGCACAAATGCGGCGCGGCCGGGTACAAACAGCGCAATAGGATGCCGAAACCCTCTAAAACCGCCGCTTTTGAACCCACAGAATCGTCAGATTTGAAGTCTTCCATGGCGTTGAGCAACTTCATGCAGCCCGACACCACGGTGTTGTACTGCATGCGTTGGTAGTCGTAATCAACCTGTTTCAGCAAGGTATGCAGCTCTAAACAAAGATTTTTGGTGTTTTTATCGTAAAGCGGGCTCTGAATGCCATTTTCAGCCTCATTTTGGCCTTTAACCGGCGTATTTATTGCCTGAGATGCTATATTATTAGTAGCAATCAGTTTAACGCCAAAATTCCAGACGCGACGCAGAAAGCGGTAAGAGCCCTCCACGGCGGAGTCGTTCCACTCCAGCGTCGCCTCGGGTGGCGCGGTGAACATGGTGTACAAACGCGCCGTATCCGCACCGTAGCGCTCGATCAAATCCTGCGGATCCACGCCGTTGTTTTTCGACTTGGACATGGTGCCCACGCCGTCGTAGTTGACGATGGAGCCGTCGATTTTGCTTTTGGCGGTGGTGACTTTGCCGTTGGCATCCACGATGTCTTCCACCTCGTGCGGCCAGAAGTACTCGACGCCGCCTTTGTCGTTTTTACGCGAATAAATCTGGTTCAGCACCATCCCCTGCGTCAGCAGCTTGGTGAAAGGCTCGTCCACGGTGACCAGGCCTCGGCTAGCAGGCGTGCCGTCGGCGTTCGTCAGCTTGATGTCGCGCATCACTTTTGTCCAGAAACGGGCGTAGAGCAGGTGCAAAATCGCGTGCTCTATACCGCCAATGTACTGGTCCATAGGCATCCAGTAGTCCGCCCCCGCGCCGACC
>JANMTB010000077.1:0-10325 GCA_031390045.1 Polaromonas sp. | reverse complement strand
CTTGATTCCGCAGGAGAGCGCCGCTTTGCATCGCTCAAAGCTTGGCGAGCTGAAGTGGCACGCGAACACAACTTACCCGCCTACGTCATCTTCCACGACGCCACCCTGATAGCAATCGCCCAACGCGACCCGCAACAACTCGGCGATTTAGACGGCATCAGCGGCATAGGTGCGAAAAAACTCATTGCTTATGGCGATGAGGTTCTTCGTGCGGTGCGATAGTCTAATAAATTATTGCATTTTTTGCTATTTATTCAATAGCTAATTAGGCAATAAATACGCCGGCTAGATGCCAATTTTAAGGGTTAATTCTTAAAATTTACTGCAAAAACCCTATGCTCCGTGCCTCACGCACTTCGGGCTTGATACGGTGCTCAGCTTCTAACTGGCTCATGAACTCATCCGCCGTGAAACCTTCGCCCAAAATGTCGATTTGCCGCTTCACCGCTGCAAAATCACCTGGGCAAAGTACTTCTAATTTTGCTAACCGTATTTTCAAATCTGCGTCTAATTTAGCTACTTCACCGGCTAACGCCTCTGTGACAAACATGGTTTCGCGCTGCTCGGGTGCGAGCGGTTTGAACTTGATTTTGAAGGTGAAGCGACGCAAAGCTGCCTGATCAATACGATCCAATAAGTTGGTTGTACAAACAAAAATGCCTTTGAAGCGCTCCATGCCTTGCAGCATTTCATTGACTTCCGTCACCTCATAGCTGCGCTGCGCACCACGTCTGTCTTGCAAAAAGCTATCCGCTTCATCTAACAGCAGCACCGCATTTTCAGCTTCGGCTTCTTTGAACATCGCCGCCATGTTTTGCTCGGTCTCCCCGACAAACTTGCTCATCAAATCGCTGGCTTGCTTCACGATCAACGGTCTTTCAAGCGCTTTAGCGATGTGCTCTGCCAGCGCAGTTTTACCCGTACCCGGCGCGCCGTAAAAGCACAATGTGCCATGGCCACGGTCTTTCAGCGCTTTGACAATGCGCGGAATTTCAAAACGTGTTTCCACGTTAAGCATGTCCAATTTGTAGCTTGTCACCGATGGGCGACTCTTGTCGTTCTCGATTTTTGTGCCTAGTGCGGCATCGGCGTTTTTCAACTGTCGTTCAATCAGCGTTTCTAAACCCATACTCTCACTAGTTGCCAACCCCGCAAAACGCACTGCGGTACGGATCTGCGCAGGTGTAAGCCCTTTGCGCTCAGTCAGTTTCGCCACAAATCCGGCACTGATTTCAACACCTTCCAGCGTCTTGCGCACCAGTTGCTCGCGCGCTCCAGGAGGTGGAGATTTCAGCTCTAAATGGTAAGCAAAGCGGCGGCGGAAAGCGGGGTCAATTTGCTCAATGCGGTTTGTCACCCAAATGGTTGGCACAGGGTTGGTTTCCAAGATTTGATTGACCCACGCTTTGCCGTTGATGCTGTGGTTCACCGAACTTGAAAAAGCCTGCTGCTCTTGCCGCGCCATCAAATTGGCTGCGTCAATGCTGACCGCTGGAAAAACGTCTTCCACCTCGTCAAACATCAACGCCACTTGCGGGCTGCTTTTCAGAAAAACTTGGGCAATTTGCAATGAGCGATACCGATCACGACCACTCAACGAGTTACCTTCTCGATCCGCATATTCCACTTCGTATAAATCCAAGCCTGACGACTGTGCCACCACTTTGGCCAGCTCAGTTTTACCTGTGCCCGGCGGGCCGTAGAGCAGCACATTCACACCCAACTCTTTGCGCTCAACCGCGTTTTTAATCAGCGTGCACAGCACTTGCGTGTCTTCCTGCACAAACGAAAAATCATTCAGCGTCAAGGCTGATTTGGTGGCAGGCTTGGTGAATACGGCCATCAGCTCGCTTTGGTCGCGGTATTCGCGCATCAAAACTGGTGGCAATTTTTCGCTGACCTTCATCAAATCAGACAAATCGGTGATGCTGTGCTCGGAAATCAAATTTTCGACCAAACCGATGCGCTCTAAACGCGAACCAGCGCACAAAGCTTCGCCAACTTCAGCGGCGGTGACGCCAGCCACTTCAGCAATCGCCGCAAACGCTTCTGGCGCATTGCTCACTTTGAATTCCACCAAAATGCTGCGCAAATCACGCTGGTAACGCGCCATCGTGCCATAAAGCAGCAAGGCACGCTCGGCTTTGTTCAGTTGCAGCAGATTACTCAAAGCAGCAATGTTTTTCTCAATCAGGGTGCTTTGCTTCTTGAGGGCATGCGTTAACCACTCACCCGTGATGGCGAGTACGGACAGCAGCTCTTTCGGCTGGTCTTTGGCAAACTCGTCGAGGTAAAAATACATCGTGCCCTCTTCGTAAGGGCCACGCCAAACACCATGCCGCTCTAAGAACTCTTGGTTGTTTAAGGCTTCATGCCCGCGCCAAATCTCGTTGTCTTTGCAACGACGGTTCAAAAACTCGCGAATTTTAGTAAAAACGTGGGTAGGCCAAACCATATGACGGCCCGTTAAGGCGAGCAGGCTGTTCAAATCACGGCGCACATTGAACTTAGGGCCTTGTTTGGCGGCCAAAGTCAGCACGAAGTGGGAGCACATCAAGTCCATCACCGGCGCATCTTTCAGGCCGGGGGAAAGCAACATTTGCTCCAAAACGTTCACTAACGCTTTTTCACCAACTAACCGCTTGCTCGTGTTACTCATGGCTATGGCCTCCTGTGACGACAGTCACTTGAGTCACCATAACGCAGATGGAATCGCTTTGGAAGACTTTAGCAGGTACAAAAACAACTGTATTTTTCTATTTTTTCAAAGAGATGCCTTAAAAGATGAAAAAATCGAGCTTTTGTTGTCTTAATGGCTGTGCGAAAATCAAGACAATCATTAACGAAGACACCTCATGACTGACAACATGCAAGCCACAGAAAACAACACAAACTCACAAACGGGTGAAACCGCCCGCAAACGACCCAAACCGGGCGAACGCCGCGTTCAAATCTTGGAAGCACTGGCGACCATGCTGGAAGGCTCTGGCACAGAGCGCATCACCACCTCAGCCCTCGCTACCCGACTAGACGTCAGCGAAGCCGCTTTGTACAGACATTTCGCCAGCAAAGCGCAAATGTTTGAGGCTTTGATCGAGTTCATTGAGCAAACCGTTTTCAGCCTGATCAATCAAATCACCGAGCGTGAACCCAACCCGCAAGCCCAAGTGGCGCGAATTTTGGCCTTGACTTTGCAGTTTGCAGAGAAAAACCCAGGCATGGCTCGCGTTATGGTGGGCGATGCTTTGGTCTTCGAAAACGACCGCCTGCAGCAGCGCATGAACCAGTTTTTTGATAAATTTGAATCTAGCCTAAAACAAAGCCTACGCGCTGCCGCAGAAGCGCAGAATTCAGCCACCCCCACAGTAGACGCCCAAGTCAAAGCCTCAGTCCTAACCGCCTTCGTCGTCGGCCGCCTGCAGCGCTTCACCCGCTCAGGTTTCAAACGTCTGCCGAGTGAGCATTTGGAAGCTAGTTTTGCGCAGCTATTGTAAGTATTTGACTATAATTTACTACTAATTTAATAGCACTTTAGTTAATAAATACGCTGGTTAGAGCATATTTACACCCACTTTAACGCCCGCAGCCACGATATCTGCCCAGGTCTGGTCGTCTATCACAATCCCGTCTTTCATTCTTAGCTTGCGGGCACGGCGCTCGGGGTCGCCGGCGATTTGGACGCCGTCGAAACCCTGACATGCAGGGGATTGTTTAACCCAATCTACAAACGCCTGCGCTTCTGATTCGAACGAGGTCTGTGTTCCCAGTTTTGCGGGGTCGATGATCACCGTCAACATGCCGTTCAGCACCGCCTGCGCTTTGCCGCGCGGCGAATTGGCCGGTTCGTGCCAGGTGCCACCACCCGTCAGCGCGCCACCCAAAAGCTCACATGCCACTGCCATGCCGTAACCTTTGTGCTCGCCAAACGTCATCAACGCGCCAAACAAACCATTGCTTTGAGGCACGACGACCACGCCAGGGTTGACGGTGGGTGCGCCTGTTTCGTCGATCAACAGCCCTGGTGCGACGGTGTGGCCTTCGTTGTAGGCCACGCGCATCTTGCCTTGGGCGACGCGGCTGGTGGCGAAATCGAGCAAAAACGGCTCTCGTCCTGCCAGCGGGATGCCGATACAGCACGGATTCGTCCCAAAGCGACCGTCCGCGCCACCCCAAGGTGCGACCGATGGGCGCGCCATGACGTTGACGAAGTGCATGGACACCAGCCCCGCGTTTGTGGCCATCTCCGCCCAGTGGCCGATGCGACCCAAATGGTGCGAATTGGACAAGGTCATGATGCAGCTGCCATGTTGCTTGGCGCGCTCAATCCCCATCTGCATCGCCTGTTCGCCAATAACTTGACCATAGCCGCGTTGCCCGTCCAGCGTGAGCATGTGACCCAAATCCAGCAGCGTTTTGACGGCCGTATTGGGTTTCAAGCCCCCTTCCAGCACGGCAGCGACGTAGCGCGGCAACATGCCGACGCCGTGCGAGTCGTGGCCGCTCAAATTGGCCATGACCAGATTGCTGGCGACGGTGCGGGCTTCTTTTTCAGAGCTGCCTGATGCTACTAATATACTAGCAGTGTAAGCAATTAATTCAGCAGCTAATACGGTTTTTGACATGTTTTTTGACTATTTAAGGAATATATCTATAAATCCGTTCGCCCGAGCCTGTCGAAGGGTTCACACAGACTTCGACAAGCTCAGTCCGAACGGGGGGGGGAATTTTTATCCTTCACATCACTGCGCCCACTTGCCACGGCACAAACTCGTTTTGCCCATAACCGTGGCGTTCGCTTTTACTCGGTTCGCCAGAGGCGGTCGCCAAGACCATCTCAAAAATCCGCTGCCCCATCTCGGCAATCGAGGCGGTGCCGTCGATGATTTCGCCGCAGTTGATGTCCATGTCCTCCTCCTGCCGTTTCCACAAGGCGGAATTAGTCGCCAGCTTGAGTGAGGGCGAGGGCGCGCAGCCGTAGGCCGAGCCGCGCCCAGTGGTGAAGCAGATCACGTTCGCACCGCCCGCAACCTGCCCCGTCGCGCTGACGGGGTCGTAACCCGGCGTGTCCATGTAGACAAATCCGTGGCTGGTCACCGGCTCGGCGTACTCGTACACAGCCTGCAAATTGGATGTGCCGCCTTTGGCGACCGCGCCCAGTGATTTCTCCAGAATCGTCGTCAAGCCACCGGCTTTGTTGCCTGGCGACGGGTTGTTGTTCATCTCGCCGTCGTTGATTTCGGTGTAATGCTCCCACCATTTGATGCGGGAGACCAACTTTTCACCCACAGCACGGCTGACGGAACGGCGCGTCAGCAGGTGCTCCGCGCCGTAAATTTCAGGCGTTTCAGACAAAATCGCCGTGCCGCCATGGGCAACGAGCAAATCAACGGCTGCGCCCAAAGCCGGGTTGGCGCTGATGCCGGAATAGCCGTCCGAGCCGCCGCACTGCAGGCCGATGGTGATATGCGCAGCGCTACACGGCTCGCGCTTCACAGCATTTGCGCGGGGCAGCATGGCGTTGATGAGAGCTATGCCTTTTTCTACGGTTTTAGCCGTGCCGCCGGTATCCTGGATGTTGAACACCTTGAGGTTGTCGCCTTCGGTCAGGTTGCCGCTGCCCAGCCAGGCTTTGATCTGGTTGCCCTCACAGCCCAAGCCCACCACCAGTGCGCCCCAGAAGTTGACGTGGGTGGCGTAGCCGGTCAGCGTGCGCTGCAAAATCTGCATGCCCAGCCCCGCGTCGTCCATGCCGCAGCCGGTGCCATGCGTCAGCGCGACCACGCCATCGACGTTGGGGAAAGCCGCCAGAGCGCTGGGATTGGTACGGCGTGAAAAGTGGTCCGAAATCGCCCGCGCTGCCGTAGCTGAGCAGTTGACACTGGTCAGCACACCGATGTAGTTGCGCGTCGCGACCCGGCCGTCGGGGCGTTTGATGCCCATGAATGTGGCTTCTAACTTAGCCGGCTCGGGTTTGACATCCGCGCCAAAGGCGTAATCGCGTTCAAAATTGCCCTTGTTTTCGCCCAAGTTGAGGTTGTGGGTATGCACATGTTCACCGGCAGCGATAGTTTTGCTGGCGAAGCCGATGATTTGGTTGTAACGTCGCACCGGTTCGCCGGTTTGGATGGTGTGGGTGGCGATTTTGTGGCCGGGTGGAATCAGCCCTTTGACGGCGATGCCCTCAATAACAGCGCCGCTGAGGAGTTGCGAACGCGCGATCAAGACATCGTCAGCGGCATGAAGGCGGATGTAGGGACTGTTTGCAATCATAATATGATCTGATGTTGGGATTAGAATAACATTGTCACACTATTTTGTCTCATTTGTTGATTTACATTTTTGGGAGCTTCCATGCGTCTGAGTAACAAAACCGCCCTCGTCACCGCTGCCGGCCAAGGCATTGGACGAGCCACCGTGCTAGCCATGGCAGCCGAAGGTGCAATGGTGCTGGCCACTGATATCAACCCCACATTACTAGAAACCTTCAAAGGCGTTGACAACGTGTCCACCGAAGTGCTGGATGTGATGGATAAAGCTGCTATCACCAAACTGATCGCGCAAAGCCATGCTTTTGATGTACTGTTCAACTGTGCTGGCTTCGTCCACAACGGCTCAATCTTAGACGCGACCGATGAGCAGTGGGACTTTGCCTTCAACCTCAATGTGCGGGCGCAGTACTGGATGATTCAGGCGGCACTGCCCAAAATGCTGGCGAACGGTGGCGGCAGCATCATCAACATGGCTAGCGTGGCCAGCAGCGTGAAAGGTTTGCCGAACCGTTTTGTTTACGGTGCCAGCAAAGCGGCTGTCGTGGGTTTGACCAAAGCGGTCGCGGCAGACTATGTGGGCCAAGGCATACGTTGCAACGCGATCGCGCCCGGCACAGTCGATACGCCATCATTAGGCGACCGCATCAACGCTTACGAAGACCCGGTGCAAGCGCGCAAAAACTTTATCGCTCGGCAACCTATGGGCCGGCTTGCACAAGCGCAGGAGATTGCACCCATCGTTGTGTATTTGGCCAGTGATGAATCGCAATTCGCTACGGGGCAACTGTTCTCCGTCGATGGTGGCATGACGATATAAATAGACATTTAAAGGGATTTTTAGTATGAATCAACTCGATCTCAAAGGCCGTCACGCAGTCATCACCGGTGGCGCTTCCGGTCTTGGCTACGCCATTTCAGAGCGCATGATTGCCTCGGGCGCGAGCGTCACGTGGTGGGACGTTAACACGGAGGTGATGGCGAATGCCGCGAAGGTGATTGGCTCCGATGTCCATTGCGAAAAAGTTGATGTCACCCTGCCCCCCAGCGTCGTCGCCGCATTGGCAAGAACCATCCAAAAATGTGGCAAAGTAGATATTTTGGTGAACTCGGCCGGCATCACCGGCCCGAATGTGAAGCTGGCTGACTACCCGCCAGACGCTTGGGCGCAAGTCATCAATGTCAACTTGAACGGCACCTTTCACTGCTGCCGCGAGCTAGCCGCGCATATGCAGGGCAACCACTATGGCCGCATCGTCAACATCGCCTCCGTTGCCGGCAAAGAAGGCAACCCCAACGCCAGCGCGTACAGCGCCAGCAAAGCGGGGGTCATCGCACTGACCAAATCGCTCGGCAAAGAGCTGGCGAACAACGGCGTACTGGTCAACTGCGTGACGCCAGCGGCTGTCAAAACCGCCATGTTTGACCAGATGACACCCGAACACATCGCCTTCATGCTGTCCAAAATCCCGATGTCGCGCTTTGGCAACCCGGATGAAATAGCAGCCATGGTGGCGTGGCTGTGCACAGAAGACTGCTCGTTCTCTACCGGCGGTGTGTTTGACCTGTCAGGTGGTCGTGCAACTTATTGATCTCGCTGACTTTCTAATTTTTTAACCAAGGCTCAACCAAGCTCACTAAAGGAAAACCATGAAACTCGTTCGCTATGGCAACCCCGGCAAAGAAAAACCGGGTCTGATTGATGCAGAAGGTAAACTGCGCGATTTGAGCGCCGTTGTCAAAGACATAGGCGCTGAGCAACTCAGCCCCGCCGCGCTGGCAAAAATCAGCAAAGTCAAGACCGACAAACTGCCGCTCGTCAAAGGCAAACCCCGCTTCGGCAGCCCCGTGGCCAACGTCGGCAAATTCATCGCCATTGGCCTGAACTACACCGACCACGCGGAAGAATCCGGCATGCCGATTCCGGCTGAACCCGTAGTTTTCATGAAAGCCAACAGCTGCGTGGTTGGCCCTAACGACGACATCATGCTGCCCAAAGGCTCGGTCAAAACCGACTGGGAAGTGGAGCTGGGTATCGTTATCGGCACCAAAGCACGCTATGTGTCGCAAAAAGAAGCGTTGAACTTCGTGGCTGGCTACTGCACCATCAACGACGTGTCGGAACGCGAATACCAATTAGAGCGCGGCCCGCAGTGGGACAAGGGCAAGGGTTGCGACACTTTCGGCCCGCTTGGCCCTTGGCTAGTAACCACTGACGAAATCACCAACCCGCAAAAACTCGGCATGTGGCTGGACGTGAACGGCAAGCGCTATCAAACCGGCAACACCAAAACCATGATTTTCAGTTGCGCGAAAATTGTGAGCTACTTGAGCCAGTTCATGACGCTGATGCCAGGCGACGTCATCACCACCGGCACCCCACCGGGTGTGGGTTTGGGCATCAAAAAAGACGGCAAACCAGCCCCGGTTTTCTTGAAAAAGGGCGATGTGGTGACGCTAGGCATCGAAGGCTTGGGCGAACAGCGCCAGCTGGTGGTGCCGTTTAAGCTATAAGTTTTTCCACAGCCAGCACGCGGGCTGTGTGCATCAACTCGCCAATTTGCTTGCCTGAGATCGTTTTTGCCTCTAAAACCTCGTTTTTAGAGGCTTTTTCGCTTATAGCCGGCGTATTTATTGCTTTAACAGCTATATTATTAATAGCGTTTTCAGAAGTCACAGTTTGCGCAGCTTGCAAGCTTTGTAGCAAGCGCTGGCGCTGTGGGTAGGCAGCTTCCTCAAAACCCAAGCGTCCACGGGCATCGCATTCGCAGGCGAGCAGCACTTCGGCAAAACGTGCGGGCTTACGGAAGGCGTCGCAGCGCTCTAGCAGCCTGACAATGGCTGCGGCGCTGAATTCGCCACTGCGGTGGATGTTGCCATGTTCCCTTGCCACCACTTCGGCCAGCTCTTTGCACTCAACTGGAACACGTAAGCGAGCGCTCACTTCTCTCAAGAGTTTGACACTGCGGTCTTCGTGTCCAATATGCTTAGGAAGAATCTCGACTGGCGTGGTGCCTTTGCCGAAGTCGTGACACAGGCAGGCGTAGCGGATCGGCAAGCTGCAATCTAAACGCGCGCTCATGTCCAGCACCATCATGGCGTGCACGCCGGTGTCGATTTCGGGGTGGTATTCGGCACGCTGCGGCACGCCCCAAAGCCGGTCTAATTCAGGTAAAAGTCGTTTTAAAGCGCCGCATTCGCGCAACACTTCAAACATGCGGGAGGGTTTGTCGTACATCAGCCCCGTGGCGATTTCCTGCCAAACGCGCTCAGACACTAAAGCATCCACTTCGCCGTTTTGCACCATTTGCTGCATCAAAGCCATAGTTTCAGGCGCAACGGTGAAGTCACTAAACCGTGCTGCAAAACGCGCCAAACGCAGAATTCGCACCGGGTCTTCGGCAAACGCATCGCTCACATGGCGCAGGATTTTGGCATCTAAATCCCGCAGTCCGCCATGTGGGTCGATCAACTTGGATCGATCGAGCGGAATCTGTTCACTTTGCTCAAAAATAACACTAAATTTAGCTATATCCGGCGTATTTATTGCTTGTATTGCTATAGAATTAATAGTAATATCACGCCGTGAAAGATCTTGTTCTAAAGTCACATCTGGCGCTGCGTGGAAGGCAAACCCGTGGTACCCAGGCGCCGTTTTGCGCTCTTGCCGCGCTAGGGCGACTTCGTCTTTGGTAACGGGGTGGAGAAAAACGGGGAAGTCTTTACCTACCGGCAAGTACCCCAAATCGACCAGCTCCTGCGGCGTAGCGCCCACAGCCACCCAGTCCCTGTCCTTCACTGGCAACCCCAGCAAAGTATCCCTCACCGCACCACCCACCATGTAAATTTGCATGGGGGTAGTTTAGCGGGTTAGGAGATCAGCTTCTTAAAGCCGTTCCTGAGTATTGAACTGTACACGCGCCAGTCGTGATGGTGAAATTGACTTCGTAATCTTTACCAATAACAATTCTTCTGAATGCGTATTTGCTCACAACAGCTGCGTCATTCTGCGTTTGGGTATATGAAGCTGTAAATCCCATATTGTCAGCATCAACAGTC
>JANMTB010000045.1:0-3566 GCA_031390045.1 Polaromonas sp. | reverse complement strand
TTTCAAAGACAATGCTGATCTACCCGATGCGGGTGTGGGCTGGAGTGGGGAGCGCTCTAAAAAGCTGGGAGCTGGCGTGTTATTACCTATTTTAACAGTGGTAAATCAGCTGTAGCCGACGTATTTATTGCCTGAACAGCTATTATTAATATAGCAAACCTACGACAAATCAACGATAATAAGCCGCCACATAGTCCTCAAAACTCACTGTATCTGCAGCTTCTAGCGCCTTCTGCTCCGCCAGTGAATCTACCACGCTAGCTTCAAACCGCGCAGTCGCTGCAGCATCCAACGGCTCAGCCAGCAATCTCGCATGGTGTTGTTCGGACATCTGCTTGGCATATTTGAAGTAGCCACCAGCTTCACGTGCGGCGGCTAATACTTGCGCGGAAGGCGTTAAATCTGGGTTGTCAACGCGCTGGCGCAGTGTTGCCATGGTTTTCGCATAGTTGTCACCGCCATAAGCCGCATCCAACATTTCTGCAAATGGTGCCATGTCATCAAACAATGCGTGCGCAATCGGTCGGAAGGGTTGTTCGCGGTTATGGACCAGCAAATGCAAGTCGGGCTGGCGACCACGGTTGACGATACGGCGTTTGTTGTCGTCGTTTTCCGCTTGTTCGCGCGCAGAAATCGGTGGGCTGTCGCGGAACAGGCACATCAGCAGCAGCACGTCTGCAAAGGTGCTTTGCTCAGGCAAGATGCCAATGTCCACCATCGGGTTCAGGTCAAACAAGCGCATTTCAACGTATTCGACACCGTATTTTTGCAAGGCTTTGGCGGGACGCTCGCCCTGTTTGCCGATCCGCTTGGGGCGAATGCCAGCGTAAAACTCGTTTTCAACCTGCAGCAAGTTGGCGCTGAGTTGTTGCCAATGACCATCTGCATGTTTCACGCCCAACTCCGCGTAATACGGGTCAGGCGTGCGGATGGCGGCCTCTAGAGCGCTGGTGTATTCCAGCAGCGAGTTGAAGCTGACGTGCAGCTTTTCTTGCGCCTTGTTTTGGTAGCCCATGTCACTCATGCGCAAGCTTGTGGCGTAGGGGCCGAAAAAAGTACCGGGAACCAATGTTTCTAAATCGACTTTACGACCTTGCAAGAACGACTCGCAAATCGCAGGCGACGCACCAAAAAGGTAAGGAACCAGCCAGCCGAAGCGCAAAAAATTGCGAATCAAACCGAAATAGCGCACGGAAATAAAGTCTTGCAAGCTGAGTTTCGACTTTTCAAAAGCATACAAATGCTCCCAAAAAGCCTGTGGTAATGACCAGTTGTAGTGCGCACCGGCGATGGTTTGCATGTGCCGTCCGTAGCGCAAACCCAAGCCTTCGCGGTACACATATTTCATTTTGGCGGAGTTGGAAGTGCCGTAATTCGCCAGCGGAATATCCGCGTCTTTGCTCAAAATGCAAGGCATGGAGCCGGCCCACATCAGCTCGGGTTCGGTCAAATTGTTTAACTTTGCAGCGCTGAAGCGGTGAATATCGCGCAAGAACTGCAGCGGAAATGCTGGATTTACCGACGGTGGTGTGATGTATTCCAGCAGTGACTCGGAATAATCTGTCGTGATCCACGAATGCGTTAACTTAGAGCCTAAGCTGCTCGGGTGCGGAGTGAGTGCTAACCTTCCACTGGCATCGACACGCAAACCCTCACGTTCGTAGCCGCGCTGGATGCCGCGTAAAAGCTGGGTTTCCTCTGCGTTGGCAAAAGGGCTGTTTTTGCCGCAGCAACTGAAAGTTAACATCGTGAAATTTACTTATCGATTTACTTGACGACTTACTTACCGTTGATGCCAAGCAACTCAACTTCAAAATGCAGTGTCGCATTCGGAGGAATCACGCTACCCGCACCGTTGGCGCCATAAGCAATGCTTGGTGGGCAAGTCAGTTTGGCCTTGCCGCCCACCTTCATGCGCTGCACGCCTTCTGTCCAGCAGGGGATGACGCGGTTCAATGGGAAGTCAATCGGCGCGTTGCGCTTGTATGAGCTGTCAAATTCTGTGCCGTTGGGCAGCGTGCCACGGTAGTGAACTTTGACGGTATCGTTGCTGCTTGCCGGCTGCGCACCCGTGCCGTCTTTGAGTGAGCGATACACCAAACCACTGGCGGTAACCACAGCGCCAGCTTCTTTGGCAGCAGCGGCAGCGGCGTCTGATTGGGCAAAGGCAAAAGGCGTCGCTACCGTCATGGACATGAAAGCGATTGTGCAAAGGGTAGATTTGAGTTGAAAGGTCATATTAGCGTTTGTTAGGATGAAGGTTGAAGAAAATGTAAGTGGTGATTTTGACGCAAAATACAAGATCACACCAGAAAGCACCAGATATGACCACTTTTGATTTTGACCTGTTCGTCATCGGCGGTGGCAGTGGTGGCGTGCGGGCGGCGCGCATGGCGGCGCAGCGTGGGGCCAAAGTCGCGCTGGCCGAAGCCGGCGGTGTGCATGGCAGCCATGGCGACGATGGCGGTTTGACAGGTGCGGGGCTGGGCGGCACCTGCGTCAACGTCGGCTGCATCCCCAAAAAACTCTACAGCTACGCGGCACATTTTGCTGAGAGCTTTGAAGAATCACACGGCTTCGGTTGGGAGGGCACTGCCCCCACGCTGAATTGGGAAACCCTCAAAACCAATCGCGCTAAAGAAATCAGTCGGTTGAATACCATTTATGGCCAATTACTGGCTGGTGCTGGGGTGACGGTTATCTTGCAACGAGCAAAACTGGTCGATGCGCACACGGTGGAAATGGCCGATGGCCACCGCCATACCGCGGACAACATCCTGATCGTCACTGGCGGCCACCCCAGCGTGCCGCACATGACGGGGCGCGAACACGTTCTCACCTCGAATGAGATGTTTGACCTGCCAACTTTCCCCAAACGGCTGCTGGTGGTGGGCGGTGGTTACATCGCCTGTGAATTTGCCTCGATCTTCAATGGCTTGGGTTCAGTGGTGACTCAGTTGTACCGGGGCGAGCAGATTTTGCGCGGTTTTGACGAAGATGTTCGTCACGTCATCGCCGCAGAAATGCGCAAAACCGGGGTGGATCTGCGTTTGAATGCCGGGGTGGTCGCCATCCACCGCACAGCGCTGGGGTTGGAGGTGAGTCTGGAGGAGGGCGGCACGCTGACGGTGGATGACGTGCTGTACGCCACCGGCCGCGTGCCCAACGTGCAGGGTCTGGGGCTGGAGGCGCTGGGGGTGTGCCAAAGTGCCGATGGCGCGGTGGTGGTGAATGAGCACTACCAAACCAACGTGCCTTCAATCTACGCCGTGGGCGACGTGACCGCGCGGGTGCAGTTGACGCCCGTGGCGTTGGGCGAGGCGATGGTTTTGGTCGACCACTTATTCGGCCCACTCGTCGGCAAAGCTGCCCGCAGTATGAGCTACCAGTTCATCCCCACCGCCGTTTTCACCCACCCCAATATCGGTACTGTGGGCTACTCGGAAGCCGATGCACGTAAAGAATTCGGCGCGATCGCTGTCTTCAAAAGCGAGTTCAAAGCGCTGAAGCACACCTTGAGCGGCAGCACCGAGCGCACGTTCATGAAGTTATTGGTCGAAACCGCC
>JANMTB010000033.1:0-1629 GCA_031390045.1 Polaromonas sp. | reverse complement strand
CCGCCGCGCTGGTGTTGGCGTAGACGACGACAGTGCGGTCAGGGTGTTGGTCGCAAAAGGCGCTGAAATCATCGATCGGGCAACCCAAATCTAGCGAGCAGGTTGCTTCCAGTTCGGGCATGAGCACGGTTTTTTCAGGCGACAAAATCTTCGCCGTCTCACCCATGAAGCGCACGCCAGAGACAACCAGCGTTTGCGCGGCATGGTCGCGCCCAAAGCGTGCCATTTCCAGTGAATCGCTGACGATGCCGCCAGTTTCTTCCGCCAAATCTTGCAAATCGGGGTGCACGTAGTAGTGCGACACCATCACCGCGTTGCGCTCTTTGAGCAGGCGTTTGATACGGGCTTTCAGCTCGATGCGCTCGTGCGGCAGCGGCTCGGCGGGCACTTTCACCCAGACGTTTTGCGTCGGGCAGGCGGGCTGGTCGTACTCGACATTGATTTTGTCGATGCGTTTCAAAACGGATGTAGTCATGGTTTGAGTCCTAAATTCACAGCGCACCAAAGCGCATCGAAAAATCGGTCGCTTTCACGTCTTTGGTCAGCGTCCCAATAGAGATGCGGTCAACGCCGGTTTCTGCAAGCTCGCGCAGGCCATTCAGCGTGACGCCGCCTGAGATTTCTAAAATCGCCTCTCCATTGTTGATTGCTTGGTTGATTTTGACCGCTTCATGCAGCGTCGGCACGCTCATGTTGTCCAGCAAAACCATTTTTGCGCCCGCGTTCAGGGCTTCAGTCAATTGCGCCAAGGTTTCCACTTCAATTTCAATGAACTTGGCATTCGGCGCTAGTTTTGAAGCGCGTTCTAAGACGGCGGCGATACTGCCCGCTGCAGCGATGTGGTTTTCTTTGATCAGCACCGCGTCATACAGCCCGATGCGGTGATTCGTCCCGCCACCGCACAGCACGGCATATTTTTGTGCCAAGCGCAGGCCGGGCAGGGTTTTGCGGGTGTCAACGATTTTGGCTTTGGTGCCTTTCGCGATATCGACGTAAACCGCCGTTTTGGTGGCGACTGCGCTCATCATTTGCAAAAAGTTCAAGGCAGTGCGCTCGGCGGTCAGCAGTTTGCTGGCGAAGCCTTCAATGTCTAAAACGGTTTGGTCAGCTTGGCAACGTTCGCCTTCTTTGACGCGCCATGTCAGCTTGGCTGTGGGATCTAGCCCCAAAATCGCCGCTTCTGCCCAGGCTGAACCACAAATGACCGCGTTTTCGCGGGCTAGGATTCTTGCTGTTGTGCGTTTGGCTGGGTCGATCAATGACGCTGTCAAATCGCCAGTACTCACGTCTTCTAACAAAGCGCGGGCGACGTCAGCTTTGGCGAGTGTGGCAATCGAATCAGCTGTGAATTCTGTGTTCAAACGTGTCATATTGGGCAATATATTGGACTAGAGTTAGCTATTTCGTGGAAATTATGAACTAGACTTCCCATTTTCGCAGCTTATTGGGCTGAAACCACAACGCAAAGGATCGCGTCATGAGCATTACGACACAAGTTACCCCTTACGGCACGTTGCCCACAGCGTCGCAGCCCGCCACGCGCCGCCCCGTCAGCCTGCCGCGCCTGCAAGAAATGCGCGAACGCGGCGAAAAAATCACCATGTTGACGGCGTATGACGCCACCTTTGC